>JBBSOP010000402.1:0-5034 GCA_038259655.1 Chroococcales cyanobacterium | reverse complement strand
GAGAAGAATATAAAAGTAGACAGAAAGCTTTAGAATTATTAGATTTAGTAGGTTTAAGCGATCGCGCCGAAGAAAAAGCTAAAAACTTCGCTTATGGTGATCAACGTCGCTTAGAAATTGCCCGCGCCTTAGCTTTAGAACCGCAAATCTTACTTCTCGATGAACCAGCGGCTGGGATGAATCCCAGTGAAAAGCAATATCTGAGTAAGTTTATCCGCAATCTCCGCGATCGCTTCAACTTGACAATTATCTTAATTGAACATCATGTTCCTTTAGTTATGGGCTTGTGCGATCGCATTGCTGTTTTAGACTTTGGACAATTAATTGCCTTGGGTGAACCGTCTGTGGTGAGAAATGATCCGGCTGTGATTGAAGCTTATTTAGGAAATGAGTAAGGTAGTAAAATTTCATTACCTAATTTTTACCTTTAAAAATATAAGACTTACTTTCTTGCTCTATTTGGTCACTAATAATCTCTGTTCCCATACTAGGTTTCTCTAAATTAACTCTAATAAAATTCGTCTTATCTTCTGCTGTAAACTTTTTGTTATTATCAGAATCTTTAATAACTTTTAAGAAAATTGCATTTTGACTTGGCACTACAACCCAATTAATAATTTTAGTATTATTTGGGGTAATTTGTTGGAGGTTTTTACCTGACAAATCGGAAATATAGCCAATAATAGCATCTTCGTTATTGACTTTTTGATCTTTATTTGTGTCTTCATCCAGGATTTGATATAACCAAACTCTAATAGGAACCTTCCCTGTAGTCTTGACCTCCAATAAATCGAAGGAGTTAATAATAGCTTTTCTATTTAATAAAAGATGAGACTCGCCATCTTGTTTATGATAAAAAATGATGTTATGTAGTTTGCTATAATTTCTTTCATAAGAACGTGAAAATTCTAAACTCTTATCTTGCTTTTGATTCTGCACTGCAAGATTAACTGGAATCATCAAATAATCTAATTGTTCTTTAATAACCAAGTCACCATAGATAATATTTGGTTGTTGCTGCGGTTCACCAGTTGCCTTTGCTTGTTCTACTTTTTTAGTAACGCTTTGTTCACAGGAACAAGAGAAGGTGGCTATACTCACAGCTATAAATATTTTCTTTAAAAGAAGACAGTTATTCATTAAATTATTCCAATATGTAACCGTCCTATTTTATTCGCTGCTGAAAAATCGTCCAGAGTCATATTAAAAATAAAAACTACTGTAAAACTTAAAAACCCGGTCTAGGTTGACCAGGTTTCTAAGAGTTTAGAGATTTCAAATTGTTAAACTTATTAGGTACAACTAAGGTGGACATAACAACTAGCAAACTCAGCAATTTTTGTTTTTCCGCTTTGGGATTTGGCTTTGCCTTTAAAATCAGGCTTTTTGCCACTTAACATTTGTATGCTGATATTTACTTGGGTTGATGACAGGGGACACAAAGTCATTTACCCATTTAGTTTGTTTGTGCTTTGTTTGGTGTCCTGCTATTTAATTTAGCACTCAGTTCCTGATGAGCAACCCTCTGTTTACTAAAGTTGACGTTTTGTAGAATTTTGCAATACAAATGCTGAAATTTTACAAAACATCAACACTTTGATCCCCAGCTATCTTTTAAAGAGATCAGGACTTATATTTAAGAGACAACACATTTAAATGCACAGAACTTTACCAGTTCCACATAACTGGGTTGTCATCTAAATGATCGGTGACAATGCGGCTGATCGCATCAATTTCGGCAATTTCATCAGTAGAGAGTTTCAGATCGGCTGCTAGGGCGTTGTCTGTTGCTTGCTTAGGATAACGCGCCCCAGCGATCGCATTGCTTTGAGGTTGAGCGATTAACCAAGCTAACGCCAACTGAGCCAATGTAGAATTATGGCGCTCAGCAATCGGACGTAATTTTTCTAAGGCTTGTTGGGCGTGTTTAAAGTTTTCGCCTTGAAAGAGTTTATTCTTAGCCCGGTTATCTTCTGGATCAAATTTCTGATCGGCAGCAAATTTCCCGGTGAGCAATCCTTGCGCTAAAGATGAATAAGCCAAGATGGAAATATTGTGTTCGATACAATAAGGCATGGCATCCGTTTCTACTTTTCGCCAAAACAGAGAATAAGGAGGTTGTAAGCTATCAATACGTCCATATTTTGAGGCCTCTGCCAATTGAGCCTTAGAAAAGTTAGAAACACCAATCGCTCGAATTTTTCCTTGCTCTTTTAAGAACGTCAGAGCTTTCATAGTCTCCTCAATTGGTACTGTTTCACTATTGAAAGCCCCAGAAGGCCAATGAATTTGGTAAAGGTCTATATAGTCGGTTTTGAGGTTTTTCAAAGAGCGATCGCAAGCTGTAATCACTTGGTCATACTTGAGATGGTTAGCGAAAACTTTCGTGGCATATTCTACGCGATCGCGGACATCAGATAAAGCTTCAGCTACAATCTGCTCAGAGTGTCCTTCACCATAGACTTCAGCCGTGTCAATTGTGGTGATACCCGCTTCAAATGCTGCTCGAATAGTTTTAATAGAGTCAGCATCCTCAATTCCCTTCCACATTTTTTTACCGGCTTGCCAAGTCCCCATCAAGATAGGTGTAATTTGTACGTCCGATTTCCCTAGTGTCCGCTTTTGCATGATGGTTCTTTAATTCATTTTTCCGCGCAATTACATACTTTAACGGTCTTAATTGGAAATTAAATCAGAGCTAGAGTAGATGCCAATGGAATTGACTACGACTTTACATGCACTCAAAGAATGGGCAGTGGCCATAGATGCCTTAAAAAAAGGTAAAACTATAATGTTGCTCCGCAAAGGTGGTATCCGGGAAACAAAGGGACGTTTTCAAGTTACCCATGAGCAGATTGTGCTTTATCCTACTTACGAACATCAACAAGCTGGCTTGCTCAAATCTGAGTATGCCAATCTTGTATCTCCAGTCACTCCTGGCTGGCATCCGAAAACAGTTCCCATCAGCAGTTGGGCACAGATTACCGATATTTTGCCGATTAGTGACGAATCAACTGTGAATGCTTTGCTTCCTTTTCATATTTGGAACGAGCATTTTATTAGCGATCGCCTCAAGTGGAAACCACATCAGCCCTTATATATACTCCTCCTGCGGACTTATAAATTACCCCAAGAGCAGGAAATTTTTTATAGTCATGAATACGGTGGTTGCAAATCATGGATTGATTTAGCCCAACCGATTCAGCTACAAGACGCAAAACCTGTTTTATCTGACTTGCACTACACTCAACAAGTAAAGGAAATTCGCAGCATCGTGGGTGACAACAAAGAAGGGGACAGGTAACAAAAAGAAGAAATAGGGTGAGTTAAGCAGAATGATTCGCTTGTAGTAAGGACTTCAGTCCTGCTTTTATGCAACTTAAATGCTCATTATCTGACTATAGTCGCAGACTTGAAGTTTGAGAGAATTATTTTTTCAGACTAATTTTGTAAAGTTGCGATCGCAGTTAACATCAGGCATCTGAACTGTTGTAGCCATCAAAACAAACTGTTTGATCCCAAAGTATCTCCGAAAATAGTAGTGATCGATACATACACTTACAAAAACCACAGATACTATTAGGAAAATCCTAACCATAAAGGTAGGGTGAGAGACAAATGTTTTTGTCTCTTTGTCTTAATATGCAAAAGGAATCCGTCCCAAGACGTATTTCTAATTAAGTAATTGTACTATACAGGTTTGTAGATAAATGGACACATACTAGGGAGATAAAAAATTATCCCACAAGAGCGAGGCAGACCTTGACAAAAATCTGCCATTATGCAATATAAGTTAAAACCCAAAGGAGTTTGCCATGCATCAACAAATGTGCTGGTTATCTAAGTCTGGCGAGGATGGAGAAAAAATATTGTATTTGCAAGCTGCGCCTCATGAGCCTTGGCGGCCTTATACAGCTTGCCGACAATATGCAGTGCCAGATTATCCTATTCCAGGCGGTTCTAAAGGTTGGGCAACTTATCAAAAACTGCTGAAAGCAGGCTGGACACTAGTACCAAGCGCACGAGCAAACGAGTTTGGCAGTCAATATTCAGAGTCTAAAATCCAAAATCAATAGTTAATACTCTATTCTAGCCCCTAGTCCCTAGTCCCTAACCCCTAGCCCCTAGTCCCTAATTCAAAACCCTCTAGGGGAACCGTCACCACGAGGATCGGCTGCTCCTTCTAAGGTTCCATCTGCTGTAACGGCGATCGCGTTAGCATTACCCCAAGGTTCAGTTTCTTTAATCTGGTGTCCGCGACGGCGTAAGTCTTGCAAAGTTAGAGCATCCAAACCCCAAAGTTCTACTCGCAACTCATCGGGAAGCCATTGATGATGTATGCGTGGCATAGAAACCGCTGAACCAACATCCATGTTGTACGCCAGCACATTCAAAATAATCTGCAATACCTGAGTAATGATAGTACTACCGCCAGGTGTGCCTACTGCCATGCGGAGGCGGCCATTCTCCGTAATAATTGTCGGAGTCATGCTGGATAAGGGAGTTTTGCGAGGTGCGATCGCATTAGCTTCATTACCTACAAGTCCAAATACATTTGGTACTCCTGGTGCAGCCGCAAAATCATCCATCTCGTCATTCAATAGAATACCAGTTCCTGGTGTCACCACTCCAGAACCAAAACCATAGTTGACTGTAAACGTGAGACTGACTGCGTTACGCTCCTCATCTACAACATTAAGATGGCTGGTTTCGGTAGATTCATGATGACGTTTATTCTGCCCAGCTTGACTAAGGTTTTGTAAGGTTTTTAAATCCCCTGGCTTAACCTCAGTTGCAGGTTGAGCCTTTTGCACGTTTATTTCTTGACGGCGTTTTTTAGCGTAAGTAGGACTAATCAGTTGCTGTACAGGGACTTTCACAAAATCGGGATCGCCTAAATATTGCGAACGATCAGCATAAGCAATCTTCATTGCTTCCACTATTAAATGTAAGCTATCAGGATGATGCCATCCTAAAGATTTCAAATCAGTGTCACCAATAATATTTAAAATCTGCAATAAATGAACACCTCCT
>JBBSOP010000401.1:0-5034 GCA_038259655.1 Chroococcales cyanobacterium | reverse complement strand
GAACCTGGTTTCATTTGTGCAACCATTTCTTCTGTGACGAGCCTTGGTGCTTGTCTACCAGGAACTTGGGCAGTGGTAATCACTACATCAGCATTTTTGACGTGTTCGGCGACGACTTCTTGGGTGCGCTGTTTGCTAGCTTCAGAAATTTCTTTGGCGTAACCACCGGCGGCTACGGTTTCTTCTTCTAGCTTGACTTCAACAAATTTTGCCCCCAAACTTTGCACTTCTTCTTTGACAGCTGGACGAATATCGAAGGCTTCTACAACTGCGCCCAAGCGTCTGGCGGTGGCGATCGCTTGCAATCCTGCCACACCAGCCCCCATGATAAATACTTTAGCTGGGGCAATTGTCCCTGCGGCTGTTGTCAGCATTGGGAAATATTTCGGTAATGCCGCCGCCGCAATCAAAACTGCCTTGTAACCTGCGAGTGAGGCTTGCGAGGATAAAGCATCCATACTTTGTGCCCTAGTAGTACGGGGGATCATCTCCATACTCAAGGCTGTGATTTTACGATTTGCTAGTTGCTGCGCTACTACAGGATTACCCAAGGGATTAAGGAAGCTAACTAAAACAGCTCCTTCTTTGAGTAAGTCAACTTCTGAGCCTCCATTTTCTCGTTCTTGAGGCGGGCTAACTTTCACTAATATATCTGCTTCTTGCCATAATGTGGCAGAATCGCTGATAATTTTGGCTCCTGCTGCTTCATAAGCAGAATCGCTAAAAAAGGATCGCTCTCCCGCACCTGTTTCTACGCAAACTTCCAAACCTTGTTTTACCAAGCGGGCAACAGTATCGGGATTTAATGCTACACGACGTTCACAAACTTCTATTTCTTTAGCAACTGCTATTCTCATGAAATCTCCTGGAGATAAATACCTAACCTCTACAAAATATCGACTTTTCCCAATTTAGGGATTTCTCACATTCATAGTTCAGGACAGAAACTGTCAGCGATTACTGTTTTGACTAGATTGAACCTTGAATTTTTCCTTTCTTGCTCTCGGTTTTCCAGACAAAGCAATGCTTCGCCCCTTACAGGTGTCACGCTTGCTGATAATTACGCATAGATTTACATATTGCAAATCCTATGTTGATTCCCAATTTTGCCTCTGTGTCTTTAGCTTGTTTTAGGGATTGAAAAATTTTGGTCTTCCTTGCTTACATAGTTCAATATTTATCAAATTTTTTAAGCTTGATCATTTCCCAACTAATTTTTAATGATTATTCCTGACGATTCAAGCTTATTTTAATCAATCTATCTCAAGTTCGATGGCGATCGCCCAAAGCATGGCTCAATTTTTATAACAAAAACCTTAACTTAAGATACACTTATACATATTCAGAAACACAATCAAATCTGCACTGTGTTTCTATCTAGTTTAAATTCGGGTAAAATTCTCGGTAAATGGCTATAATACAAGGTTTTTCTGAATACATGTCAAATATGTTACTACGTATTTATCCTAGCATTTTATCTTGAAAGGAAAAGGCACTTTTTGTTTTGATGTAATGTCAATTGTCAAGAAGTCAGTAATAAAGTTTAGTAACAACTACTAAATCTTAGTTATTTAAATAACAGGCCTATTTTTGGTGGAGGAAGCCCTATTATGCGACGTTTACTTTTCTCAAGCTCTCAGCAGAAGCTACCTTTAAGACTTTTATCAGCTTTGGCTGTGACTAGCTGTTTACTAGCTGGGTTGCAAACTGCGACCTTGGCACAAAATGGTTTACCTGGATTTACGCTATTTAGTGGTGTTAAAAGCGAAAATCAGCTGCCCTTCCGTTTAGATTTTGGTGGACAAACTAATAGCCGCGATCGATACAATTTGAGGATTCCAGCCGAAAAGATGAAGTTGGCGGTTGCTCAGTTTGCGATTACCTACCCAGATTATTATAAGGGAACTTTCAACCCCAAAAAGATAGAAGTTCGGGTTAAAGGCAAAGCAGTTCCACTTTCAGAAGTTAAGTGGGACAAAGAAGGTCGCGTAGTTGAAATATTTCCCCAAGAACCAGTGCCAGCCGGAACCAAGGTTGAGTTAGTCTTCTCTGACGTTCAAAACCCTGCCTTTGGTGGAGTTTATTACTTCAATTGCCAAGTTCTTTCTCCAGGAGATGTGCCACTACTGCGTCGTCTAGGCACTTGGATTTTAACTATCTCGTAATTTAGTTGTCAGTTGTCAGCCGCCATTGACCAAAGAAGGCAGGGGGAGCAGGGGAGGCTCTTGAGGCAGGGGGAGAAAGAAAAACTGCTACCCCTGCAATGGTCTCAAGAAAGCGACTTTAGTCGTGGAGAAGAAAAAAGATTTGTGCCAAGACTGCTTGCACCGAGGCACAAAGTGTCAATACTCAAGCCCCTGCTTTTAAGTATGGGGTTTGCTCCCCCTGCTCTCTTCTGTGACAACTGGCTAAAATTTTACCAAATCTGTATATCTCATCTAGAAAGTGGTAAGATAAGAGATTGTGACTTTTTATAAAAATCGCCTAAGAGGATAACAGTATGCAAAGAACCCTGGGCGGCACTTGCCGCAAGAGAAAAAGAACCTCTGGTTTTCGCGCCAGGATGCAGACACCAACCGGGAGAAACGTGATTAGAGCTAGAAGAAAAAAAGGGCGACATCGTCTAAGCGTTTAGGGCAATTGCAGCTGAAAGAGCAACTGTGGCTTTGCCCAAGGCGAATCGACTAAAATCCCGTAAGGACTTCCAGGCAGTTTTCCGAGAAGGGATTCGGCGACATAGTTTTCATTTCACATTGAGAGCCTTACGCCCGTCACCGACAATAGAGTCTTCTTTGGATGCTGCCCCTAAAACTAACTTATCAACTAACTTACACCAGCTAGCCAGTACCCAAATTGGCATCTCCATTAGCACAAAAGTTAGCAAAAGAGCAGTCGTTCGCAACCGGATCAAACGCCAGATTGCCGCTGCTTTTCAACAATTGTTGCCGAAATTGTCACCAGGCTGGCGGTTAGTGGTTGTTGTGAAACCAACAGCAGCAGAATCTAAGTGCGTAAGCCAACAATTTCTGCAAGAATTAGAGCAGTTGTTGGCACAAACTGAGGTGTTCGATGGGCATTCGTGAAGAAATTTATTATGAAGGCGGCCCCCATATTGGGGATTTAATTCTCAACTTGTTAGTTGGGCTAACTGTTGTAGGGCTTCCATTAGCAGTTGGAGCAATTGTTAGGGCATTGTGGTTACGCTACCGCATTACCGATCGCCGAGTTACTGTGATGGGAGGTTGGAGAGGACGCGATCGCACTGACGTGATTTACTCAGAAATAGTCAAAATTGTCAAAGTACCCCGTGGTATCGGCCTTTGGGGCGATATGGTGC
The DNA here is from genome assembly GCA_038259655.1 of Chroococcales cyanobacterium. Classification (GTDB taxonomy): domain Bacteria; phylum Cyanobacteriota; class Cyanobacteriia; order Cyanobacteriales; family Nostocaceae; genus Halotia. The sequence goes on along the minus strand of JBBSOP010000401.1, from coordinate 1,697 downwards.
TAACCCTCAGAAATGGCAGTCGTCTGGAAATGCGGGCTATTCCCAACTACCGTGAGACTTATGACTACATCAACGAGAGGGTGATAGCGAAAAATCCTCTCTATACTGGTGCAAGTAAGTAGCAGAGAGCAGGGGAGGCAGGGGAGGCAGGGGAGCAGTGAGACAAGGAGAAAGAAAGATTATGAACAAATTCAAGACATTCTTCATTCCCCTCTGCGCCCCGCACCCTGCCCCGGCCACTGAGCGAAGTCGAAGTGCTGCTTCTTATGCCCCATGCCCTATTTTTTATTTGAATGTGCGGCTATCCGTAGCGTAGGATAGTCGCAGAGGAATCTTGATTTAGATAAATTAGATTCAGTTTAGTTTACAGTACCTCAGGTTGGATTCAGAATAATGGATTTTGGTATCGGGTTTCTCTCGAACAACGTGATGCTGCCAATCATAGATTTTTTCTATGGTATTGTGCCTAGCTATGGATTGGCGATCGTTGCCTTGACATTGATAATCCGCTTTGCGCTCTATCCCCTGAGTGCTGGCTCAATTCGCAGTATGCGGCGAATGCGAGTTGTGCAACCTTTGATGCAGAAGCGGATGGCAGAAATCAAAGAGCGTTATAAGGACGAACCGCAAAAGCAGCAGGAGGAAATGGTCAATGTTCAAAAAGAATTTGGCAACCCCTTAGCAGGATGTTTCCCACTGCTGTTACAAATGCCAGTTCTCTTAGCATTGTTTGCGACTTTGCGGGGTTCGCCTTTTGCTGGGGTTAACTACTCTGTTAACTTGCAAGTTTTTCCATCTGAGCAAATCGAACAAATTCAACCCCAAGCCTTTGCTACTTCTCCCCAAAACATCTATGTTGCTGATGGAGAACATGCTCGGATTACAGCTATTCTCCCTAGCGGTAACAAATTAGCAGTGGGAGAAACAACCAAGATTCAATATCAAACTATTGAAGGTAAACCATTTCAGGTGCTATTAGCTGAACATCCAGAAAATAAGCTGATACCTGAATGGAAAGTCATGAAAGGGGAAGACAGAGTCAAAATTGACGCTGAGGGCAATATCGAAGCCCTACAACCAGGAGATGTGACAATTCAAGGCACAATTCCGGGGTTGGCAGCAGATAAAGGATTTCTCTTCATTGATGCCTTAGGTAGAGTTGGCGCTATAGATCCCGACGGTGCAATTCATTGGGATATTGTCTCTATGATTGTCTTTTTTGGGATTAGTCTTTATGTTAGTCAGCTACTTTCTGGGCAAAATTCCAGTGGTGGGAATCCGCAGCAGGAAACAGTGAACAAAATTACCCCAGTCATCTTTTCGGGGATGTTTTTGTTCTTCCCTCTACCAGCTGGGGTACTGATGTATATGGTGATTGGTAATATTTTCCAGACACTACAAACTTATATCCTCTCCCGTGAACCACTACCAGAGGAAATACAAAAAATTGTAGCCACCCAGGAAAAAGAAAAAGAAGCAGCAGCAGCAGAACAAAAGACATTACCTTTTGAGCCAAAAAGTTCTAAGAAAAAGACTACAGGTTGATAATGCTCGACAGTCCCATGCAAAGAGGGCAGCAGTGGTTAAAAACCCTGCTGCAACTAACAGGAATACCTGCTGAAATTCAGGGGAATTTAGCAACCGCCTTACCTCAAGACGACGATTCTCCAGAACCAGATAACTACTGGTTGACGATT
>JBBSOP010000400.1:0-5040 GCA_038259655.1 Chroococcales cyanobacterium | reverse complement strand
CTGTCTCAACAATTAGGACACAAATTTACAGGTAATGGCGACGTGCTGGCCTTTGGCTACAATACTGACCAAAAAATTAACGGTATTGGCTTTGGTAATCGTTTCCTTAATGAACCCGTTGGCCCTTGCATCGGCGGCATTATTGATATGCGCGAACAACCACGGCTAGAGAACGGCATGGTGATAGAAGAAGGTTCAATTCCTGGGGCGATCGCCTCCTTTTTGCCTAAAACCTTGGCCGCGGCTGGTAAAGTTCTGGGTAAAGACACCGACGATGGTTTAGGCGATCGCCTCAAAGAAAAACTACGGGAAGCTGAAAGTTTAACCCACGGTGCTTATACAGGTGCAGTCCGCAATACCCAGACTTACTTAGTAATGACCCACGATGATGCCGCCGGACAGATGTACTTAGAAAATGACCGTCTGCGGATTCGCTGGGAAAATGTCGGCAAACAACCGATCTTTCAGCGAGTTAATGATCGCCTTGCAGAAGCAACTCGTCCTCTAGGTGGCACACAAATCCCCAACCCCATTTGGACTAATTTATTTGGTCATGATTTAGTTACCGTTCATCCTCTAGGCGGCTGCGTCATGGCAGAAGACGGCGAACACGGCGTAGTCAACCACAAAGGACAAGTATTTTCTAGCAACCAAGATGCAGCAGTTTACGAAAATCTCTATGTTTCCGATGGTTCCGTAATTCCCCGCACACTTGGCGTAAATCCGCTACTAACAATTTCTGCCGTAGCAGAGCGTTGTTGCGCCCTCATTGCTCAAGACCGGGGTTGGACAATTAACTATGATCTGCCTTCAATCCCAAGTTCTCCAACTGCAACTGCCAAAATTGGCATTCAGTTCACTGAAACCATGCGTGGTTACTTTTCCACTCAAGTCAAAGACGATTACCAGCGGGCATTACAGCAGGGTAAAAAAGACAACTCTCCCCTCCAATTTACCCTCACAGTCATTGCCGATGACTTAGAAAACTTACTCAACGACCCCAACCACCCAGCCCGGATAGTTGGCACAGTAACGGCTCCTGCTTTAGCAGCGGAACCATTAACAGTCAACAACGGTGATTTCAATTTGTTTGTTCAAGAAGCAGGCCAAAACAAAACCCGCCAGATGCGCTATCGAATGCACCTGACTACAGAAGCAGGGCAAACCTACTACTTCGAGGGCTTCAAGCAGATTCACGATGACCGAGGCTTTGATATATGGTCTGACACCACCACTCTTTTCACCACCGTTTATGCTGGCGACAGTAACGAAAGTCCCGTCTTAGGTAAAGGCATTCTCAAAATTCAGCCCGTCGATTTCATCAAACAAATGACCACCTTAAAAGTCACCAATGCTGCCAATTCCACAGAACGCCTACAAGCACTAGATCGCTTTAGTCGCTTCTTCGCCGGCACATTATCAGAAGTCTACGTTTAACCGAAAACCAAGAATGGTTAGTAGTTACTAGAACACTAGCCCTTTCTTAGTGTCTTAGTGTCTTAGTGGTTAAAAAAATATGCAAATCGACTTTCATCATGGTGTCACCTACATTGCAGCGAGATTAGCGGGTTTTGAGCATGAAAACGCTAACATCATCGCTTACAGCGCCCAATACGTAGATGATGCTACTAACGACGGATTGATCCGGTTTGACAACGGCGCATTGTTTAACCGCATTAGTTCAGCCCACAAGATGCTGGACTATCGCAACTTTAAAGAACTAGCAAATTATCGCGTTTGGATTCCCTTTCATTTTCTGCCAGGTAACGGCGGACTACCAGCAGATAAAGACCCCCAAGGCAGCTTTATCGACAAGTTAATTTGTCGCCCTAATAGCTACGTGGCTCAAGAAATGGTCAAAGAGTGTATAGAACATCGTCACACTCCTTACAGTCTGCATCGTTTAGGTATCACCATGCATGTCTATGTTGATACTTGGGCGCATCAGGGTTTTGCCGGAGTTAACCATCGAGTTAATGAAGCCAACAAGCTTTTAGATGGATATGGTCAACCCGATCGCCAGTTAATGAATCGTCTCCAAAATTACTTCATCAGTGAAGCTTTACCCTTAGGACATGGTTCTGTTCTGACTAATCCTGACAAGCCCTTTTTGCGCTGGGGTTACTTCAACGGTAGGGGAGAGCAAATTACTAGAAACAATCCTCAAGATTTTCTAGAAGCCGCAGACAATATGTGTAAAGCCATGCAGCGGTATTTAATAGGCGATCCAGATGCTGTTGTACCCGGATTACCAGAACCAGATAAGACCTTAATCGCCCTCATGCTGGAGAATATCACAGATGATAAAGGTTATGTGCGTCATCAGAAATGGTTAAATGCGATCGCTGAAGGTAAATTCAGTTTTGGTAAAGCTGATGTCAACTATATCCCCAAAGGCAAAGATTCCTGGAAATTCTTCGCTCTCGGAACTGAAAAATCAATAGATAGAGGAGACGAGAAGTATCCCTATCACCCCAACTTTTTGACAAGTAACTGGAAAAAATTTCACGACGCTTTAGAATCTCATCACTTCTACATCACCCACGACTTGCTACCCAAATACGGTATCTGCGTTGCATAAATGCGGGATGATTTTATGAATTTTCCTTTGTGTCTTTGCGTGAGATTTTCATATTCATCATTAACAACCGAGGTGTTCAATGGCAACAACCACAACCGCACCAGCCAAAGCAGGGATTCAATTCACCGAAACCATGCGCGGCTACTTTTCTACAACAGTCACAAATAACGATTATCCAAAAGCAGGTTCCAAGTTTGAATTTACCCTCACCGTGACTTCCAACGACTTGGACAAAATGCTCACAGATGAAAGTCACAAAGCTAAAATATTCGGTACTGTCACCGCACCAACTTTATCGCCCAAACCTCTGACAGTTACTGATGGCGAATTTAACTTATTCATCGTTGATCCAGATAGCGTCAATACGCGCCGCATGGTCTATCGCATGAAAATGACTACCGACGAGGGTAAAGTTTATTACTTTGAAGGCTTCAAACTCGTACACAACGATCCCGGTTTTGACCTCTGGACAGACACCACCACCTTATATATCACCGTGTATGACGGCGACAGTCCTAATAGTCCAGTTCTGGGACAGGGAATTTTAAAGATTCTCCCGGCAGATTTCCTACATCAAATGTCTACATTACAAGTTACCAACGCCACAAGTTTCAAAGAACAATTAGAACAAACAGCTCGCTTTGGTCACTTTTTTGCAGGTGCATTATTTGACATCTACAGTGGAATTTTTGCCAAACCCACAGTTTTCAATCCCGATGCACCACCCCGAAAGAAACGGACGTTGCGCGTCGATGCTCCCCAAGTCTATTTCTTCAATGCTAGTGATGGAGTGCAACTGCGGCTAACTCGTTATCAAGGCGGTACTAAAGGCCCAGTAATGTTGGTACACGGCTTTGGGGTGTCAAGCCAGATTTTCTCTGCCGACACCATCGAAACCAATTTGTTGGAGTATCTATATATTCAGAAGTACGATGTGTGGCTGCTAGATTACCGTAGCAGCATTGATTTACCTGCATCTGCTACTCAGTCCACTGCTGATGATATTGCTCTCCAGGATTATCCGGCGGCAGTAGACAAAGTACGTGAAATTACTGGTGCTAGCAGTGTGCAGATGGTCGTACACTGCTATGGCTCAACTACCTTTTTTATGGCGATGCTGGCGGGGCTGCAAGGTGTACGCTCTGCGGTTTGTTCTCAAATCGCCACCCATACAAAAGTGCCTTTCATGACCCAGCTTAACTCAGGGTTACATTTGCCTTCGTTGTTGAAGACTCTCGGTGTGGAATCCCTTACTGCCTATGTTGACAGCAATGCCGACTGGGTGAACAAACTTTATGACAAAGCTTTAAAGCTTTATCCTGTGAATGCAGGCGTAGGAGATACCAGCTCAGTCAGTCGTCGGATCTCTTTTATGTATGGGCAGTTATATGAACTTGATCAACTTAACAGCGCTCTGTACGATACTCTGCACGAGTTGTTCGGTGTCGGTAATATTAGCGGTTTTGAACACCTTGCCCTAATGATTCGCAAAGGACATCTAGTCAGCGCCACAGGTGCGGAAGATTATATTCCTCATTTAGAACGTTTAGCAATTCCAATTACCTTCATTCACGGGGCTGAAAACAGGTGTTGGCTGCCTGAAAGTACTGAGATTACCTATAACTTATTGCGAGATAAAAACGGCAAGGACTTATACACTCGCCATGTCATACCTAACTATGGACACATCGATTGCATATTTGGTAAGAATGCTGTCCACGATATCTATCCTTTGATTTTGAATCAACTAGAAGCGACACTCGCTTAGATAGACAGAAGCGAAACTTCAACAGTAATAGGGAAATGGCGTAACTTTTCCTTCGATACGGACAAACACAATTATGCTAACTAAAACTAAGAAAAATCAAGCAGAACTGCTCGCAGAATCTAATGATATGACCCCAGTGGCGGGGGTTGTAGATGTGAATATTCCTATTGATACCCTTTGGGAAGCCTTTACTCATGCCAACCTTTGGCCGCGATGGAATCAATGTTTTTTTTGGGCTTTTAATCGTGACTTAGTGCTAGGTCAACAATTGATTTGGTGTTTTCAGCCCATTCGTTGGTGGTATCTCTATAAACTACCAGCGATCGCCAAAATTGTCGAAGTCGAAGAAAAACACAAAGTTACTTGGGAAGTAACGGTACTTCCGGGTTTTTATGCTCGTCATACCTACCACATAGAAGATTTGGGAAATGGGCGCACCCGCTTTGGTTCCTGGGAGAAAGCTACAGGATGGGGCTTTCGTTTAATGAAGTGGTTTTGGATTCCGCACTTTGTTTTTGTCAAGAACCGTTCTTTAGAAGGAGCGCGTTTTTTAGAACAAGTCTATGCTCAACAGGGCAAAATCAATGAGCAGACCTTACCACGCAAAAGCTACTGGAAATTCTTACTATCTCTAGTTTTGCTACTAATTGCACTTATCGGCGGTACTCTAGCTGGCTGGTTTTACTTATCT
>JBBSOP010000399.1:0-5048 GCA_038259655.1 Chroococcales cyanobacterium | reverse complement strand
GTGAAGCGATCAATAATCCAAGGTATGTTCTGCTCAATCCAAATGGGAACAATATAACTAAAGGGGACAATGATCTCTCGGCACGGATGCGTAGCCAGTTTGACTACAGTTCGGGCAATTAACTCAGGTCCTGGCATCGGTAATTTGTGATGTACACTCATTGGAGTCTGGATAAATCCAGGTGAAATTACCGAAGTAGCAATACCTGTACCTCGCAATTGTCGTCGCAACGCCAGGGAAAAACCACGCAGTCCAAACTTGGTAGCGGAGTAAAGTGGTTCCACGGCAATTGAGCCTCCTACAGAAGCGATAGAGATAATACTGCCCTGCCTACGCTTAAGCATCCCTGGCAGTACCACACGCGTTGCTAACATTGCTCCAAGTAGATTCACTTGCACTAAGTGGGTGATTTCTTCCAGCGGAGTGTCAGCCACCAATGTATTACAGTTAACACCAGCATTGTTAACTAGCATATCCACACGACCGTAATTCGCAATTACCTCTCGCTCTAGTTGTATAATTTGCTTCACATCAGTAATATCCGTAGGAATCGCCAGAGCAATACCTTTTTCCAATTCAATTTCACGTTGGAGGATTGCAAGTTCTTCTGCACGACGGGCTGCCAACACAACTCGGACTCCCCGTCGAGCTAGAAAGTGAGCAGTAACCCGCCCAATTCCTGAACTAGCACCAGTCACGATCGCTACTTTATTGCGAAGTGTTTTCACAATATAGATACCTATGATTTTTAATTAAGAAAAGACTACATTTTTACCTCCCTATTTCCCACATATTGCTAAATATAATTAGGGAGGAATTGGATGTTTAGCACAGCATTATTTCTATAAGTTGGTAGCTTTAGCTTTCACACATTTGTTCAGCCGATTTTCACTCTTACCAACAGATGTTTGAAACTACGGACTCTTTTTTGCTATCTAATGATGAAACAGGTAACACTTCCAAAGGTTTTGATGCTTGAACAAGCTGATGGAGTTTTTCCTCTAACTTTTCCATACATACCGACCAATCAAACTCTAGAATCGAGAGGCGAGTATGTCGAGACATTTCTGCTTTAAGATCAGGGTTTGCCAGAATTGTTATTACCTTGTTGGCAAAATCGTTTGGGTTATTAGGTTCTGCTAAAAAGCCGTTAACACCAGGCAATATCTGCTCCGATGTAGAGGCGGCAAAAGTAGTAACTACAGGGGTTCCAGAAGCTAATGCTTCATTATTAGTAGTGCAGAAGTTTTCAGTGACTGAAGGATTGACAAATATATCTGCACGAGCAAACCAACCCAAAAGTTCTGTTCCATGAGACTCACCCCACACAGTAACACCAGATTTAAATTTTTTGGCACGTCGACGAATTTCTTCATCCTGGGAACCACTACCAACTATTACTAAATGAATGTCAGGGATTTTAGCGGCAATGATAGGATATATATCCAAAAGTTGAGTGACATTCTTTTCTGGAGTAATTCGTCCAACAAATAGTATTGTTGGTCTGTGGTCTTCGGGAATAGGATTGTGGCAGATATTTCTAGGATGAAATTTTTGGCAATCAACCCCTTGATAAGGTAGATAAACGCCACGTTGAACTTTCATTTTTTTATACTTAGCAAGTTGTTCTTTAGACGAAAAAAAATTAACGTCATAAGCTTCACTAAACTGTTTGACCATTATGGGAATAATGGGACGAATTAACTTAGATAACAGATTTCCCAAGTAATATTGGATGTAAGCAACGGTATCAGTATGGAAAAGTGATACTATTGGTGTGCCTGTTTTAGACGCATATTCGGTTCCAATAGGACGACCATAGCCTCCCAAAAAAAGCGAGCAAAAACCTCTCATTTGTGTTGCTTCTTCAACTACCACAACATCAGGCTGGAAGTTTTCTAGCAACTTGGTATCGCTCCAATGCCTATAATGTAATGGCTCAGGAGCAGACTTGTAGTAGAACAGTGGTTCTGTTAGGTACGCATAAGCAGAAAATTTAGGAAAAGATTGCAGTTCATCTAGTCCCAGCATGGGGCGATCGCTAACTTCTTTGGGATACTGGTCATTGATTTGAGGGTGGATTAAAAAAACTTCATGACCTTGCTGTAGTAACCAGCGAACCCGTTGGTGTACTGCAATAGAAATCCCCGACAAGAACGGAGCATACAATGCTGTAAAAATAGCAATGCGAAGAGGTTGCTTGTTCATTGTTATTAATGTGTAGTCTGATAACTTGTCCGGAGTGATGAGAAGACTGCTATTGAAGTTTCGCTTCAAAAAGAACCTTTATTTTCTCTAAAGGTACAATCTTCTAATACCGTCATCATTTTATAGACACTATAAAAAAGTACCTAACAATGTTTGCAGATATCAGCAGTAATGGATAATGCAGCTTAAACTACATTTATTGAGCTAAAAACTAGGATGCTATTTCATGATGCCATCGAAACAATTATGGCGTTTTGATTTGTATTCATACTATGGCAGTGAGATACTCAATTGCAACTCATATGCAACTCGTACGCAACAATACTCTAAGCGTACGAACTATGCGTATTAGATCTGCAAAAATTGCCAAGCCAACAACAGGATAAGCTGTCGGCTTGGCAATTTATTTGAAGTTACCATAATTATCTATCGACAAATAGCTGTACGTCTGTTTATGCTCTTTCCTATCATCGCGTTATTGCCGCTAATACTGCACTCGAAAGATCAGCAGAGGTATTGTAGCGCAAGCATTAGTTATTCAACTATCAAAGACTAACTTATTTACATTTTTTCTAAAATAAATGTTCAGCATTTACCTTGCCATACTCCATCTTAACAATCCAATCTGCTAAATAAAAATATTTGTCATCATGACTGATAACCAGTATAGTTTTGCCTCTATTTTTTAGCTCTGGTAAAAGTTGAGTATAGAAAATTTCTTTAAATATAGGATCTTGATCTGATGCCCATTCATCAAACAAATAAATGGGTCGGTCTTCTAAGTAAGTAGTGATAAGGGCAAGACGCTTGCGTTGTCCCTGAGAAAGTTCAGTAGTAGAAAGTACGCCCTTATTAACTGTCACTTTATGATCAAGTTGCAATTGAACAAGATATCTTTGAGTTTGAATATCCAAATTACTACTATCTAATCCAAGTAAACGATCAAAAAGGTAAAAATCAGAAAACACGGCTGAAAATTGCTGGCGATACCACTCTATATTTTTATTATTAATGAGCTTATTATCTAAATAAATTTCTCCCGCTTCAGGTATATAAAGCCCAGTAATTAATTTAGCAAGTGTAGATTTACCACTACCATTTCCTCCCACAATAAAAACAATTTCTCCCGGATGAAATTTTAAGTTAATAGGGCCAAGTATAAAATTACTTTCCTCACGTTCTTGATAATAAGTATGTGCAACATTATTCAATTCTAAACATTTCCAGGCTTGATCTGAATCAATTGAGTAGTCCAAACCTAATTCATTTAATTCATCGGCCAATGAAAGCCCCAAAGATTCAACTTTATTTAAAGCAACTAAAGCTTTAGTTATGGTAGGCATCATACTCATAATATATTCTAAAGGTGAAATTAAATAAATAGTAGTGAGAGTATATGCAGCTAGAGTTGCAGAAGGAATCTTATAGATAACTGGTATGATGAATAAAAGTAAACCAATACTTATAAAAAACAAAATTTGTCCCCAACTAGCGGTAGCAGCAAAGATACTCATACCCACAACATTATGACGACGATATGTTAAGGCAGTGCCATAAAGGTCTTCATGGAGAAATGCTTGCCGTCGCTGGCGATGAAGCTTAAGTTCCTTGGTGCCTTGAATTACAGTGCGGAAATGCTTAAATAATCTATCTTCTTGTTCGCGAGCTAATTTAAGGAAAGACATAGCTTTTTTCATGGGTACTGAATAGCTGAATATTCCTAAAAGCATAAAGCCAATACCTATAATAAAAATGATTTTAGATAAGTAACTAAGATAAATTAGACAAGCAATTACAATAGCAATATTGATGCATAAAAAAGGAATAGTAAAAGCTGTACTAGAGATTGCTTGGATATCCTCTGTCAGGATAGCTAAAAGACCATGAGTACCGATTTGTTCTAATTGACGTAAAGGAGAGGCAAGAATACGGTGACTTAAAAGTATTCGCAAATCTAAGACGGCTTTTTGTGAAAGATGAATTAACAAAACTTGAGAAGCAAAATTAGCAATCAGCCTTAACAGACAAAGACCTACAAAGCTCCAAAATAGTGTTGTTCCTAATCGTTGATTTTGATTCAAGGTTGTATTAATTAAAGCAATTAAACCAGCAGCAGCAGCACCGCTGAGGATTCCAGCTAACACAGCGATGCTAAGGTAAGCAGTAGAAGTGCGAATAAGAAGACGAATGAGATTCATTTAAAAACAGTTAAGTGGTTTATAAATCTTTGATTTCTCACAGTAATATTATGTTAGCGAGATGCTAAAGAACAACTTATATGCAACACTTTGAAGAGAGAATAACAAAAATTATCTCCGATACGGTTTGGTTAAGCCTAAAAAATTAAAATGTGTAGATTGAGTTGAGGAAGTAAACCTAACGTTTTGCATGGTTTGTTGGGTTGAACAAAGTGAAACCTAACCTACAAATATTCTTAACCAAAATGTATTAAAATTATCCTAAATAAGTAATATTTTTTAATTATTGTTTTCAGTGAATATTTTAAAAATTGCGTGGATAAAGACTTTAACTAATAAGATTACTCCAAGTAAAAAAATGCCCAATTATCATTACTAGTAAAGCGAAGCAATGACGGGTTTCGGATCATCTATTTTTTGGAGCACTCTAACCAATATTTAAGTTTCGGACTTAGGGTATAAATTAAAGTTTAAATTGCAATAGTGTCTAAAAGTTGCATATAAGTTGCATATAAGTTGCATATAAGTTGCATATAAGTTGCTATTATGCATGGCGCTGACATAATATTAGGATAGCTATACCGACTTAAGCTAACACGACTCTTTTTTCAGATGTTGTTAGCCATTAACTTATACGAGGAC
>JBBSOP010000398.1:0-5052 GCA_038259655.1 Chroococcales cyanobacterium | reverse complement strand
TAGGAGGCACAGCCAGTTGGGCGCAGAGCAGTCTTTGTTTGGAAGCGAGTGAGGTGACAAATGATTGTCTGACTCAAAACCCCATTCAAAAAACTATACAAGGAATGGGTACTGGATTGGTAGCCGGAGCAGGGGCAGCTTGTGGTGCAGCATGGAATGCCCGTCACGAAGATTAGTTGTGAGAGTTTGTAGTAAGGACTTTAGTCCTTTCTTAATTTTATAAGGACTAAAGTCCTTACTACGAACCCATTAAAAACTATAGTTGCGATCGCCTACCCACAAGCTAACTGGCACAGCTTTGCCTTGAGGATCTACTCTCACTTTCACTAATATAGGTCGTGTGCGTCTTCTTCTATTTCGCTGGGCGATGCGGAAGATATCGTTATTCATCTGCTGGCGTTCTTCTTCTTGGATATTGTATGTTTCTACCCCATACATGACGTAACCATCTTGATAAACTCCTTTTAAAGCTACTTGATTGCTTGGGAGATATGTAGGAAGATTACTACTGACACGCACAGGCCGCCAAGCTCTAGGAACACCATTACCAAAAGATTGTTGCTCCTGCAAAATCACATACAAATTGGTTCCTGATAGTAATTGTCCGTTCCTACCCCGATTTCTTCTAAGTAAATCATCCCAACCAGAAAGTCTTCTTAAGTTGGCAATGCGGGATATGTTGTAGTCCAGCGATAAAGTGTAGCCTCGCAGCACCTCATCAGGGTTTACAGGTACTGTTTGTAAGATAACCTCTTTACCTGTGAGGTTGGTATACATTGCTTGGGTGGGAACTCCTAGGATTATTCCTGTTTGGATTGCTAGGGGAACTAATAGCCGCCAAAAAGGTAAAGGCTTGTTCGCTTGTTGTTCAGTAGCAATTAAGTAATCCCGAAAAGTCAGCTTCTTGGAAAATTCCGCTTCCGGGGACAAGGATTTATTTGTACTAGATTCAGAAGAGTCACTTCTCATCAGCGTAGTCCTAAAAGAAATATTGGGGAAATCAAAAGCAAAATTAGGACTGACGCAGAGATTCTCTCAATACCAATACGGTTCAGTAGGTTGGGGAGCCACTGCGTTGCGCGGGTTTCCCGCGTTGTAGCAAGTGGCGTTTAAGCGACAGCGCAACCCAATCTTGCACTTATCACTTTCTATTGGCAGTAGTTAGGCGGCGTTCAAACCAAAGTCCAGCGCTAATTAATGCAGAACCACACATAAAAAAGACAAGTGACCTAAAAAGTAGGTCGGTGTCATACTCTAGCATTCGACTAATGATTTGCAGTGTGAACAATAGCATACCGCCCCAAAAGGTACGTCTGTTGTTTAATTTCAATCCTTCTTGAATTAGTCCCCAGGACAATACTGCTAAAAGTACATTGAAGATAAAACTGCCGAGTTCACCAATACGACTAATAGCTTGATGCCAAAAAGGTACTACAGCGATGAAGACAATAAAAGTGGCAATCATCGCGGTAGTAAAAACTATTTCTCGGCGGGGAGGATTGTTTCTCTGACGCAATAGAAACAACCATTGCAATACTGCTAAACCACTGAGAATCCCTAAATCGATAATTGGCAGGGACATAAACACAGTTGCGTTGCTCGTTGGCGGATAAGAATTGTAAAATGGGGCTTGCCATTGCCAACGAAAAGACAAAACATAAAAGACAAACCCAAAAGCTACCAACCCTAAATCGCGGGCTAGAGGTTGAAATAGCCTGTAATTGACTGTAGGAAACAGCAGGTCATCATAACTCCAGAATAATGCAGGTGGCAGGGCAAAAGCAAAAGATGCCATCCAAGGCGCTACATCAGCAAAATTCAGCAGTGGTAAGGGATTGAGGTTTAATTGCAAAGAAACAGCAAAGATCAGGGCTGCTAGAAAAAAGATCCAACGCGACCGACAAAAATATGCTAAAGGTACAAACAGCAACCATGACAGCAAAGGCATGTGTCTTACTGCTAGGCGTACCCAAGACCAATCACCGGAAACAGTTGAATAAAAAGATAAGTCTCCTAGTCCTGCCCAATAGCCAATCTGTATGAGGATAATTGCCATAATTCCCAAGGAATTTAAGCACAGACTGTAAGCCATGAACAAAACACCAAAACCCCAAGCAAGAAACAACTCGGCAGTGGAACCGTTAATATTAGAAATCTGCGCCATGAGGGCGATGTTTGCACCTAAAATAAAGGCGCTTAAAATTAACAGTCCCTCTCCTAATAAGCGTTTGCTGCGTTGCTGTTTCTTGCCTTCAGCTTTGTTTGCTTGGTTCCAGGTGTAAAAACCAATGATTGTAGTTGTCAAAAACAAACTCATCATCAAGATGAATTTAACTTCTCGTGACCATGATTGCCAATTGGCGGCTACAAAGGTAATCACGCCTAGACTTAAAAGGATACTACCTATAGCGATCGCAATCATCCCAGAGCGATCGCGTGCATCAACTTCTAGGTTTTTAAATTGATAACGGTCTGCAAGTTGTTGATATTGTGAAGAACTAATTATTCCTTCGTCTCTCCATAATAGTATTTCTTTGCGTAATTTCTGGTGAAAATTATCTAATACCATGACCATCTCCAGGGCAGTGGGGTAATTCGGCGATTGTCGTCAAAATAGCGGTCATTAGATTTTCAGTATGCAGCCAAGCCTGGGTATGGCATTGTTCTTCTGTAACAGTTTTAATAATGGAAAAACCTTCAAATTTACTACTTAAACTTTCACGGCGTTTGTTTGCCGACTCAAATCAACAAGAACAATTTATTGAAGCATTAATTCATCCTCAACCTTTTCCACCCTGTATTCTTTGGTGTCAAGAAAAGCCAGAGATTTTACCTTTTGCAGTAGAAACACCAACGAATTGGCAACCACAATTTGTAGACCGTTTATACATGGGTGAAAAACCTGGTCAACATCCACTACATAACCAAGGATATTTTTATTGCTTAGATTTTTCTTCTGTATTTGCAGCTACAACGTTGTTAGCACTTCCTCAATCAATCCAGATAATTTTTGATATGTGTGCTTCTCCAGGCGGCAAGAGTGTCTTTGCCTGGAAGGCTTTACAGCCTGAATTAATTATCAGTAATGAAGTGATTGGCAAACGTTTGAGTATGTTAATTTCTAATTTAAAACGTTGCCATATTAGCCCTTCTATTATAGTGAATAGAGATTCTAGTATTTTTGCGGAAAGTATTCCCTTATCTAGCGATTTAGTAATAGTAGATGCACCCTGTACTGGACAATCTCTACTTGCTAAAGGTGGAAAAGCACCAGGATGTTTTCATCCAACAGCTATTAATAAGAGTGCAAATCGACAAAAAAGAATTATAGCTAATTCTGCTAAAGTTGTTGCTCCTCAAGGTCATCTAGCTTATATGACTTGTACTTATTCCCCTGAAGAAAATGAGCAGGTTTGTGAATGGTTTTTGTCGCGGTTTCCACAGTTTCAGACAGTAGAAATTAATTATTTACAAGACTATCAATCACATTTAACTACTCTCCCTTGTTATCGAATTTTTCCTCAAGATAAATTAGGTGCTGGTGCGTTTACTGTGCTTTTTCAAAACACTGAAGAAGGCGAGAGGAAAAAGATAGATTTGGATGTTTTTTCTGGGGTTTGGAAAAATACTAACTGAGGAGCAGGGCGAGTAAGAAAAGTAGACTCTGAATAAATTAGATAACTTTGAAGGCTTTGGCGAACAAAGCCCGCCTAATGCCTTCAGTAATTTTCCGAACGAGTTCAGAAACATTGCAGTACGCAAAAGCGGGCTAAATTATCAAGGGGCTAGCTAACTCTGATTTAGTATTAGTTACTGAGTTTCTGCTTTAATGATTGAAATATTGCGTCTTTAGAAAAGCCCATTAAAAATCCGCTTTTGCTCCGTTCGCCTTTTTCAAAAACCAAAAATGGAATAGGAGGCGGATATATTGGTGGCACAAGGACAAACAAATTAAATTCACCCTCATATCTGCGATCAACTAGAGCAACTTTATAATTATCACCAACAGTTTTTTGGATTTCTGATTTAAAATCGGCTAAAGAAATATCGAAGAATTGTATTGAATCGTCACTAGGATCTGACTCATCACCATAATCAATTGGTAGCAAAATTACTACTACAGGCTTGTCAGATTTCAAAACTTCAGTTTCAAAATTGTCTGGTTTAACAGCAATACTTTCCATAATTGTCTGTATGCTAATAACTATTTCGTGAGTAATTTACCACTACTAAAAAAGGAACACAAGGACAGTTAAGACACTTAAGACACTTAAGAAAAAATATTTTGTAAAAACGCGTGCGAGACATTTCAATCTGTTTTGTGTCAGACTTTTTCTCCGAAGATTAGCTGCTTCATAGTTCCCAAGTGGGTTCTATATAGCAATCCTAAATTAGTTGTAAAATTATCTAACCGCCAAGTCGCCAAGAGCGCCAAGATAAAGAAACAGAAAATTTTATAAATTATTTAGGACTGTTATGGTAGTTTTTTTCTTTAACTAAATTGCTGGGCATAAAACCTTGCATAGCGGTGTTCTAGGGCTAATAGTTCCTCATGAGTTCCCGATTCGACAATTTGTCCTTGTTCTAAAACTAAAATACGATCGCAGCGCCGCACTGTACTCAAACGATGAGCAATAATAAATACTGTACGATTCTGCATTAGTCTTTCTAAAGCTTCCTGGACTAATGCTTCCGACTCGGAATCTAACGCAGATGTAGCCTCATCTAAAATCAAGATTTGAGGATTTAACAAAACAGCACGAGCGATCGCAATTCTTTGGCGTTGTCCACCTGATAAGTTTACACCACGTTCGCCTACCCAAGTATGATAACCCTCTGGTAGTTGGCTAATAAATTGGTGGGCGTTAGCAATTTTTGCTGCTTCTGCAACTGCTGACATCTCAAAAACATCTTTGCCAAAGGCGATGTTTTGGGCAATAGTCCCGGAAAACATGATGGTTTCTTGGGGAACAATCCCAATTTGTCGCCGCAGACTCTCAAGGGTGACATCCCCAATAGCAATACCATCAATGAATATTTGACCCGAAAGTG
>JBBSOP010000397.1:0-5062 GCA_038259655.1 Chroococcales cyanobacterium | reverse complement strand
CGAGAAAGAAAAAGCAGGCGAAACTGGATCAGAAGCCAGAGCTTTAAAATTTGATCAAACAGTCCCATTAGCAGCTTATATTGCTCGTCACCTGAACGAATTATCCTTTCCCTTTGCTCGTTATCAAATGGATGTTGTATTTCGTGGTGAAAGAGCGAAAGACGGGCGTTTTCGACAGTTTCGTCAGTGCGATATTGATGTAGTGGCGCGTCGTGAACTCAGCTTATTGTATGATGCTCAAATGCCTGCAATTATTACTGAAATATTTGAAGCAATAAATATCGGTGATTTTTTGATCCGCATCAATAACCGCAAAATTCTCACAGGTTTTTTTCAGTCAGTAGGAGTTGCCAAAGACAAAATTAAAACCTGCATTGGTATTATTGATAATCTAGAAAAGATTGGTGAAGCTAAAGTCAAACAAGAGTTAGAAAAAGAAGGTATTTCGATAGAACAGACTCAAAAAATTATTGACTTTATTAAAGTTGATGGCACAACTGACGAAGTATTAGATAAGCTTAAGCATCTTGCCCAAAATCTACCTGAAGTAGAGCAATTTGCTCTAGGAGTGAGCGAGTTAGAAACAGTGATTGCAGGTGTGCGTAATCTCGGAGTAGCCGAAAATCGCTTTTGTATTGATTTAGCGATCGCTCGCGGTCTTGATTATTATACAGGCACAGTTTACGAAACCAGTCTCTTAGGACATGAAGCCTTAGGCAGTATTTGCTCCGGTGGCAGATATGAAGAATTAGTCGGCACATTTTTAGGTGAAAAAATGCCTGGAGTAGGCATTTCTATAGGTTTAACTCGCCTAATTAGTCGGTTATTGAAAGCAGGTATTCTCAATCCCTTATCTGCCACACCTGCACAAGTGATGGTAGTAAATATGCAAGAAGATTTGATGCCCATTTATCTACAAGTTTCTCAACAACTGCGAAAAGCTGGTATTAATGTCGTAACTAGCTTTGATAAAAAAGGATTGGGTAAACAATTCCAGCTAGCTGATAAACAAGGGATTCAATTCTGCGTCATTATTGGTTCGCAAGAAGCAGCAGCACAAAAGTCCTCGCTGAAAGATTTGAAATCAGGCGAACAAGTAGAAGTAGGATTAGCTAATTTGGCCGAAGAAATGAAACGGAGGCTGCAATAATGAAGCTAATTTGTAGTATGAATAATGATGCTCAGACCTAATAGATTGAAGAAAATGCTCCAAACCGATTCCCACCCAATCGGTTGCTGGATTTTTTTCTCAGGTGGTGACTCCATCGAACTTCTTTCTATGTGTGGGTTCGATGCTTTTATCATCGACCACGAACATGGCGCTATGGACATGGGTGTCTTAGTAGAGCAACTCCGCGCCGCCCAGGCAACAGATATCACCTGCATTTTGCGTGTGCCTTCACACGATCCAGTCTATATCAAGCGAGCCTTAGATATGGGTGTGGAAGGTATACTCGTTCCGACCGTGGAATCAGCCGATGAAGCGCGAGCAATCGTTGCCGCGACCCGCTATCGACCTCATGGCGGACACCGAGGTGTTGGTTATCCGGAGTCACGAGCAGCCAACTGGGGTTTGGCAGAACTAGAGTATCCTGCTAATTATCGGGAGAACTTACTTGTAGCCGTTATCGTCGAAACCCGTCGGGGTTTCGAGAATGTTAAGGAAATTGCCGCAGTTGACGGGATCGATATGGTAGTTTTAGGAGCAGGCGATCTTATGGCAGACATCGCGGACGATTTCGCTGCACTGACTAAGTTAGGAACTTACAATAATTTAGAACTTGATCGACTTATGGCGGAAGCTGAAGCTATAGTTCGCTCTACCCCTGATTGTTGGCTTGGGGGTGTCAGTCGTCATGCAGCCGGAGGTCGCGAACTGTTCGCTAAGGGCTATGATTTTGTGCTGCCTGCTGCTGATGCTTGGTTGCTGTCTGATGCTGCGCGTTCGGTTGTTACTGCAACGAGAGGTTAAAAATCTTGAATACTCGTGAAGTTATAATTCCCCAAGGGATGGAGATTTTATACGAAAAGTATCACTATTGCCCTGGTATTAAGGTGGGTAACACGTTGTATATTTCTGGACAGGTGGGACGGGATGAAAATTTACAGGTGGTAGAAGGAATAGAAGCCCAATTTGTCCAGACTTTCGAGAATGTGAAAAAGGTACTTTCAGCAGCAGGAGCGACTTTTGATGATGTGGTAGAGATGATTACTTACCATGTTACAGATGCTTCAGAACAACAGTTTACTATTCCACATCTGCCGCTGTTTATCAAAGTCAAAGATTGCTATTTCACTAATAATTTCCCTACTTGGACGGGGGTTGGTGTAACTGCTTTATCTACGCCAGGGCTAATCGTAGAGATTAAGTGTACAGCAATTATAGAAAATTAATTGTTCATAAATTCGATTACTACCTGCGCTACTTCTTCAGGTATCTGATTCATCATGCAAATTGTTCCTTGGGCAAATTCAACTACTTTGCCATGAGGGATTGCTTGAGAAAGAAAATAGCGATCGCCAGCTTTTGCTAAACTCAATTTTTCAAATTCTTTGACATCATCCATTCCCCAGAAAATCAGAGTTGGGCACTTAATAGCACGAAATCTTTCTGGTGCATCTAGACAATAATTACCTACAGCCCAAACTGCGTACAAAGGATGACCAAAACATTTTAAATCGTCTAAAACCCAACGGTGATTTAATTCGGCAGAGCCTACGTATCGAGAACGGGCTAACCATCTTTTCATGAGATGCTCCCCATCTTCTTGGATTTTGAAACCTTCTTCAAATCTTCTAAATAGCTCTGCTTGTCCTCCTTCACCGAAACCAGCTACATTACCCAAGATCAGTTGATCAATGCGATCGCCATAAGTTGCTGCTATTTCTCCCGCCACAAAAGCACCTGTATGGTTTCCCAGAATGCTCGTTTTTTCTATACCTAATTCATCTAAAAGCGCGATCGCCGTTTTTGCGTAGTCGGCAATTGTATACATTCTAGGTGGTTTATCCGAATCACCAAACCCCATCAAGTCCATTGCTATAACTTGTCTATGTTCAGCCAGGATAGGCATGAGTTCGCGATATTCATCACTACTGCGGGGATTCATGTGCAGCAACAGCAACGGTTCACCCTCGCCACCGATGCGATAAAGAATCTGTCCATCTTCTGTGTCTAAAAAAGCTCGTTTAATTTTTTGTTTCATTTTATTTGAGCGATCGCAGTTACATTTCTCTGTAGGTGGGTAAAAATTGTAGCCAAAATATTCCTTTTTAACTCTTAACTCTGCGTTCTTTGTGTCTGTGTGGATAAATTACTTTTTAAACCACACAGACGCAGAGAGCGCTGAGGGAAAAAGAAAGTTTACCAAAATTTGCTGCTATACTCATCGCACCGCCTTAGTTGGCAGCTACCTTTAGCTTTTCCTTTTGGAAAACTCGCGGTGGCATCTTCAGAATCTCACGCGTCTGCGTCGGCGTTGCCACTTCCCGACCGAGTGTATGTGCCATCTTGGCAACCTTGTCTACTAACTCGCCGTTGTGCGGTTTACCAAAACGAGTGTAAGCATAATCTCCCAGCCCAATGCCGACATGTCCGCCAAGGGTGATTGCCCAAGCTGCTACCCTCATCACGTCTCCATTCCAGCAAAGCGCTAACCACTGGTTATCCGCAGGAACTTCAGCCACAAACGCCTGTAAACCCGGTATAGTTGCCGTAGCTCCAGCCGGCATAACTTCCCCGGTAAAGACAAACTCCCAAAGCGTTTCTTGTGGTAAAAGTCCCATTTCCTGGAAGCAGCGCGCTGTTCGCATTTGTCCTACGTCCCAACAGACTGAACTGACGTAGATATTATGTTCCTTGAAGACTTGCAACACCGCCTTGAGATTTTCACGGGTATTAACATACACTTGGTCATAGCTAGTAAACTGTTTCGCCTGGGGATTCCAAAAATCCACGTTGAGTGACCCAAAATCCACAGGTGCCATGTCAACCCGCAACAGTGGATCATCATTCACTGCCAAGATGTGCCGGACACGATCCTCTAGTTGATTTTGGGTGATGTAGCCCAGGGTCGGATGAATTAGGAGATCTGTCTGTTCGCGGATTCCTTGTATCACTTCGAGATAGAGTTCAACTTCGTTGCGCGGTTTTCCACTATCTGGATCTCTTCCGTGCCAATGGAAAATCGAAGCTCCTGCTTCCCAGGCACGAACTGCTTCACGGATAATCTCTTTTGGAGAGTATGGTAAAGCCGGATTATCCTCGCGATTGGCTATTTCGTTACAACGACACTCGATAATCACCGGTAATTCGTTGTTCATTATCTTTATCCTAAATAGGTAGGCAAGTTTAAGAGCTTGTTTTACTAAATTGCTAACTTTTCAAACATCCCTTTAATATCATGTTCGGATAAATACTTATCATTACTACTAAAAAATTTACAGTGGGATGGCGATCGCAAACTCTGTACCCTCACCAATAACAGAATTACAAACCAACTTGCCGCCATGTTTTTCTTCAATAATTTGTTTGGCTATAGCCAATCCTAAACCCGTACCTTTACCCACATCTTTTGTTGTAAATAAATGGTCAAAAATCTTTTGTTTTACTGATTCACTCATCCCCTTACCGTTATCAGCGATCGCAATTCTCACGCTTTTATTGTCTAAGAAAGTTTTAATTGTAATGCGGTTAGGGTTAGCTTGAATTTCTGCAAGACTTCGCTCAGTATTTGATTCTTCTAAAGCATCAATAGCATTTGCCAAAACATTCATAAATACCTGATTTAATTGCCCCGGAAAACATTCAATTTGGGGAAGATTATCATAAGTTGAAGAAAAGAAATTTTTACTCATTACTCATTACTTTAAAGCCGTCCTAGAAGGACGTTCGCGTAGCGTCTCGTAGAGAGGCTTTAGACAGCAATTCTCATTTTGAAATAAATAGAGTATTAACCCCCATTTTGAAAATCAAAATATAGTACAAAGGAACTATTTTTCCGCGAGAGGAGATCAAAAAAATTCTTGGCTCGACAAATTAAGTATTTATACTTAATTTGTT
>JBBSOP010000396.1:0-5076 GCA_038259655.1 Chroococcales cyanobacterium | reverse complement strand
GTTGTTTTGAATTTGATTACCTACCACCACTGGAGCCGCATTTTGGGTAATATTAACCCCAAAACCCGTGTTTTCAAAAAGATTTTCCCGTACTTGGGGTTGAGAATTACCGCCAATGGTGATCCCATTTGCCCCGTTTTGATGAAAGTAATTTTTGCTAATTGTGGGTGAACCTTTACCAGTTATAGAAATTCCATCTTGCGTATTGCCAGTAAATGTATTTTCTGCAATTCCTGGATTACTCGATTCAATCCATAAACCATAACCACGGGGATTGGAGTTCGTGACTGTCACCCCAGTCAACTTTCCTTGATTGGCTCCGATGATGGCGACATTTTGCCCACCGAAGCTACGACTAAGGTATTCACCTCCTCCTTGAATCGTAATCCCGTTTCCTTTATTGGCAGCGTCTCCTTGAATGGAAACACCCATTTTTAAAATTAGGGGAAATACTTCTCCAGTTTCCACACTATAAGTACCTGGAGAGAGCATAATTACTGTATTGGGCGTAGCTACTCGCAACGCTTGGGTAATCGTTTTTAAAGGAGCGTGTTCACTACCATTGCCTCCTGTGTCATCTCCGACACTTGGGTTGACAAATAGCACACTAACCTGAGACATTGTTGTTTCACCTGGGGGCATCTGAGCAACAACACTATTAAGGCTGGCATCTAGTAATGTCAGGCTTGTCAATCCCACGCTTACTGCGAAACACAACACTGAAAAATGGGAAACTGAAGGCATTGCTAATTCCAGCCTAGAATTTGATTTTTGAAGCTGGGCAATTAGCTTTACTAGCAGAATATCTGCTCTACGATGTTTAACAAACACAACAGGGGGAATCAACTTCACACCACTCCTTAGAAATAACAATAAATTCTTATACTTTCGGAAATAATAGATATGTCGATAATGTAATCTACATATTGACCTATTGGCTATCTTGAATACAAAGTAATTAATAAAGGGACTAGAAAAAGCAGGGGAGCAGAGGAGAATAACAATAATTTCTATTGCCAATGCCCTATGCCCCATGCCCTATGCCCGATACCTCATCTTTAATAAATTAACGATGCGAAGAACATTGCAAATATGAAAGAGGCTGGCTGTTACGATGAAAGCACTAATGGGGTTGTTGTAATGGTCGAGCCATACAGCCAAAAAGAGCAAATACAGCAAGTTGTTTACCGCATTTTAGATGCCAATTTAGACCGTACCCGTGAAGGCTTGCGAATTATTGAAGAATGGTGTCGCTTTGGATTAAATAGCGGTCAATTCACTGAGGAATGTAAGCGCCTGCGGCAAGAGGTAGCTATCTGGCATACTTCTGATCTCAGGGCAGCCAGAGACACTCCAGGGGATTCTGGTACTGAATTAACCCACCCTCAAGAAGAACATCGCTCAAGTGTTAAATCTCTGTTGCAGGCGAACTTTTGCCGTGTCCAAGAAGCATTACGAGTCTTGGAAGAGTATGGCAAACTTTACCACCCGAATATGGGGTCAGCATTTAAGCAGATGCGCTACCGGGTTTATACCCTAGAAAGTAATTTAATGGGTTATCAACGCCATCAACTCTTGTGGCGATCGCGTTTATATCTTGTGACTTCTCCCTCAGAAACTTTGGTAACTACTGTAGAATCTGCTCTCAAAGGTGGATTAACCCTTGTACAGTACCGCGATAAAACTGCTGATGACACTTTGCGTCTGGAACAAGCTACAAAACTACGACGATTATGCCATGCTTACGGCGCTCTGTTCATCATTAACGATCGCGTAGATTTGGCTTTAGCAGTGGATGCCGATGGTGTACACCTAGGACAGCAAGATATGCCTATTGCCACGGCTCGACAATTACTAGGCCCGCAACGCCTCATAGGTCGATCCACCACAAATTCAGAAGAAATGCAAGCAGCGATCGCCCAAGGTGCAGATTACATTGGCGTAGGCCCAGTTTATGAAACTCCTACTAAAGTAGGTAAACCAGCTACTGGCCTAGCTTATGTCAGCTACGTATCCCAAAATAGTTCAATTCCCTGGTTTGCGATTGGAGGCATAGATGCAAATAATATCAATGATGTGATTGATGCGGGAGCAAAACGTGTGGCGGTAGTGCGATCGCTGATGCAAGCTGAACAACCTACTTTAGTGACACAATATTTGCTGTCTCAACTCAATCGTGTACAACCAGAATCTGACTAAGTAGTCGTGCAAAATAAATTATTTAGTTGGTACAGAGAACAGTTTTAAAACACGACGATTTCAGTCATTTTGAAAAATACGCCCTTGTAAAAATCCCCTGATTTCCCTGTTCCCTTTTAAGGCTTATGTCTAATCAAATTATGCTTGAGGTAAATGGGGAAACTCGTACCTGCTCATCCCAAACCCATTTACCAGAATTGCTACAGCAGTTGGGTTTTAATCCCCGCTTGGTGGCTGTGGAATATAATGGTGAAATTTTACATCGCCAATTTTGGTCGCAAACAACGGTGCAGCCAGGCGATCGCTTAGAAATAGTCACAATTGTCGGTGGTGGTTAAGTTCTTTAAAAAATAGCAAAGATTAGGGCTACTTGGCGATAGCGTCCGAACATACCTTTATTAAGCTTATTTTGTTGATAATTAAATAGTCAGTCCAGAAATACCAACATTAACTGTTACCTGAACAGGTAGACAGTTTTTTTCATTTATGAGGCTACTTTAATTAAGAATTATTAAAACGGATAAGAATTTCAGCAATTTTAAAAAAAATCGTTGTATATCCATATCATGTTGCGTTCGTTTTAAAACTGTTCACTAAGACCGCAGTTGTTAGATTGCAGGGAACAGGATAAAGAATTCCTAGTATTTTAATTGTATAAATAATAACTAGTTTACTGTATATATTACTCAGGCTCTTCATGTCTATTTGCGATCGCCCAGCTTTAGGAGTCAGAGTAAATTATGAGTTACATCAAGTTTATATCAAGTTTATATATAGTTAGTGATTTTCAAGTACAATCATTGTATCTCTTGCGGAATAGTGTTTTGCGGTGTTTTTAGTATGTTTGTACTATAGAATGATTAGATTAGAAGTTTCTATGGTTTGCATAAAAAAATTAATAAAAACCTAAGAACCTTTCATAAATCACTTAAGTAAATTAAAATACGTGTAAATAAATATAAACGAACAGGTCTGTGGCTGAATAAAGACTAAAACACGCTTAGATTCTCTTAGCACACGTGTTTTAATTATTTCCTCTGAAATTTTTTAAAACATTGGCTTATACAGGTTTAAACGCTTTTTTAGCTTATTTGGCAACAGGTCTTATTGATAACCCAATGCAGCTTCAGTAATTAAACACCCAAAAGTTGCAGTCAGGGGTGAATGTGGAAAAAGAGACACACGGTAAACCAGTCCTGGCGGCTAGGTTACTTTGTGGCGTACTTCCACGAAAAAGTAAGCTACTCCTTAGAGTGTCCAAAAGACAAGATTGCAATACAACTGATGAAACTGGAACAAATTAAAACTAGACGGAGACGGGGAGTTATATTAACTCCTACCGGGCTAAAGCGTTTACAAACAGCGATTCAGACTGTAGAAATGGTAGAAAAAGGGAAAACTTTTACTTTAGAAGAACTAAGCGATCGCATTAATATTTCTACCAAAACTTTGAATCGATTATGGTCGTTAAGCACAGGCGTTGACCAAAAAACTTTAAGACAGTGTTTTCAAGCCTTCAAATTGGAATTACGTAGAGAAGACTACTCTATTGTGAAGGGGCTGAATATAAATGAAAGATCTCAAGCCCTTTCATTAAGTTTAAAAAAATCAGAAGAAATAAATTATTTTGAATCTTTGTCTGTAAATTCATTTGATCAAGAACAGCATGACCGATTTAAATATCTTTGGTCATATCCAGATGGGTGTGTACCTCTAGATTCTCCCTTTTATATCGAACGTCCTCCCATCGAGGAACTAGTTTATCGGGAAGTAATTCAACCAGGTTGCGTGATTCGGATTCGAGCCCCTAAAGAAATGGGTAAGAGTTCACTTGTACTGAGGCTTTTAGACTTTGCACAAATGCAAGGATATAGAACTGTGCATTTGAATTGTGACCAGATTGATTCAGACTGTTTGACTGATTTAAACAAGCTATTGCGTTGTTTTTGCTGGCAAGTAGCTAGAGAATTAGGCATTGATCCCAACTTGAATGACAGATGGGATAAAGAAATTGGTTGTAAGTTAAGTTGCAGTTTCTATTGGCAAAGCTATTTGCTCAAGCAGATTCACAATCCAATAGTTCTGGTGTTAAACGAAGTTGACCGCTTTTTTGAATATCCTCATATAGCTCAAGAGTTTTTTGCCTTGTTGCGTTCGTGGTGTGAAGAAGCACGACAAGATACTAATTGGCAGAAATTAAGGCTTGTAGTAGTTTACTCTACAGAAGAGTATGTCACCTTAAATATCAATCGTTCTCCATTTAATATTGGACTACCAATTCGTCTGAGCGAATTTACTCAAAAACAAGTAGAAGATTTAGCGAGACGGTACGGACTAGACTGGAGTACTGGTAAAGAATCTGCCCAACTAATGTCGCTTGTAGGTGGTCATCCAGCATTAATTCAGATTGCTTTATATTATCTTTGTTCTCAAGATCTTACTCTCACAGAACTACTAGAGGAAGCGATCGCCAACAGCGGCATATACCACGATCATTTATGGCGATACTGGGTGAAACTGCAAGAAAAACCCAGGTTGGCCAAAGTATATGCGGAAATTGTGGCAGCAAAGCCAAGTATTTCTATTGATCCTATTGATGTTTACAAGCTCGAAAGTTTGGGATTGATTCACTGTGATGGTGATCGCATCCTACCGCGTTGCGAACTTTACCGCGCTTACTTTGAAAAACAACTCACTACGATTATGTAAAGATCAAAGCTAAGCTAAAGTTCCTTTGTGCAGATGTCTTATTAATGACTAAAAGCCTGATTCAGCATTCAATACAGACCTTAATAGTCGCATAACTTTAACCATATAATAATTGAAAATTTTGGCTCTTCCGTAGGTGTTATGCTAAACTTCAAAACAAAATTAGGT
>JBBSOP010000395.1:0-5077 GCA_038259655.1 Chroococcales cyanobacterium | reverse complement strand
GGCTTTGACGTTCCTTCCTGGCGCACGATGCGCCATAAACGCGTCCGTTTTTTCGCGGGAGCGGTTGTAAACTGCAATTGGGAAACCATTACGCTCAACATTAAGAGCGATATTCTCACCCATAACGGCTAATCCAATCACACCAAAGCTTTGTAGTGTCATAAATTGTTTTGGCTAACTCTTGCAAATCCTTTTATCTTTAGGGTAGTCCGAGATTTTCGCTTCTCTCCTAAAGAAGACCTTAAGAGTTGATATAAATGACAAAAATCCACAACTAACATGGGTAATTAATTTTAATTTGTATCTAAATCAACAATTAATCGGCAAAATTTGCAAAATTGGAATAGTCAAAGGGGCTAGGGACTAGAAACTAGTAATCGACTAACCCAAAAATAACGGTTGAAGGCAGGGGGAGAAAAAAAACTTAATTTTCTGACCATAACCCCGTAAAGTTTATTTGGTGGACTACTAGGGACTAGAATCTTCTTGTAAAACCCTAACCCCTAGCCCCTAGCCCCTAATCACAAAGACGTAGTTAAGGAGTAACCAAAAAATGCTGGCATTTGTCCTAGCTTTTGTGGTCGGACTTGGTAGTTTAGCCATTTACATAGCAGCTTTCTTTTTTCCCGAAATCCACCGCAAGAATGACTTTATTTGGAGTGGCGTAGGGCTATTTTACGCCTTAGTATTATGGATTTTTGCACCACGCATTTCTGGAGGTTTGCTTCTAGGTCATGTAGCTAGTGTGGCGCTTTTAGTTTGGTTTGGCTGGCAAACTCTTTCATTACGTCGGCAATTGACCCCCCAGGCACAACAAACCCAAGTACCCAGTCCTGAGACAGTTAAAACTGGTATTCAGAAGCAAGCAACTAAGTTGTCTATTCCAGAACGGCTTAGTCAATGGCAAAAGGGTCTGAGCAGCACCTTTAAAAAGCAACCAACTGCTAAACCTGAAGATATTACCTCTGTAATAGCAGAGGAAACTGCTGTTGAGATTATCGACAAAACTACTGACACACCAGAACAATCGGTAGAAGAGGATATCACTACTAGCGAAACCGAGTTCCTAACCGAGAGTTTGCCGGAAGTAATTCCCCCAAACCCTCCATCTCCTGAATTGGTGTCAGCCGCACAACCTCATGCTGAGGACAAAGAACCAATTCCCGCAGAGGAAATTGCTCCCGATGCTTCACTTGCTCCCCCAGCAGAAGGTTCACCACCAGATAACTAAGTCAGTTAAATTGATTGAAACCCGGCATTTATTAACATAAGGTTGGGATTCAATCAACTTGTTTTAATATTTTGCCACAAATCGCCTAAAAACCTAGAGAAGTGACCAACATTAAGCGATATTACAAACCTTGCAAAAATATTTAGAAATTGTCTGAAAGCCACACATGGCTCTAAGGTAGAACCTATAAGGAGAGACTTGAGGCAAATGAACAATAATAATATTCAAAACTATCAGTTTGTCTGCACCCTGACCTTTGGCGATATTTACGGTCAAATAATTGTTTGGTTAATCACAATTACTATCAGTTTGGCCTCAGCATTGGCATTGATGGGTGCAAGACGACCAGTGTATGCCTTAGCAACGGTAGGTCTCGTCGTTCTGCTATCGCTGCCTTTCTTGCTGTTTGCATTTGTCACTACATTGTTAAATCATATTGAATTAACGGCTGTAGAACCAGGAACCAAAACCAAAACCGAGCCTATACCCGGTAATGTTTCCCAACAAAAACCTGTACAGGCTAGTAGCTAAAGACTTAGGAGTGAAAATTTATCAATAACTCTGTCTGCCCTCTAATTCTTAATTTTTAAGTTTTCACCTCATTTGTAATAATATCCCTGTCTATAGGCAGGGAATTTTTTTGTAGAGACGCGATCGCATTCCTACAAACTGCTCATTCGTGAGAGAATAATTTTAAAATTCCATAATGCTATATAGACGATTTGGACGCACAGAATTACAGATGCCAGTATTTTCTTGTGGCGGTATGAGATATCAGTTTAAATGGCAAGATGTGGCTCCATCAGAAATTCCGGCGGACAATCAAGCAAATCTAGAAGCAACTATTCGTCGGGCAATCGAGGTGGGGATTAATCATATTGAAACTGCCCGTGGTTATGGTAGTTCCGAAATGCAGTTAGGGAAAATATTACCCAAGTTTCCCCGTGAACAGTTAATTGTTCAGACTAAAGTTAATCCCGTTGCAGATGCTAAAGAGTTCCGCAAGACATTTGAACAATCATTACGAAATCTTCAGCTAGATTATGTTGATTTGTTGGGATTACACGGCATCAACCATGCAGAATCTTTTAATAACAGTATCCGTCCTGGTGGTTGTTTAGAAGTAGCACAGCAACTACAAGCTGAGGGCAAAGTTAGATTTATCGGCTTTTCTACTCACGGCCCTACAGATGTAATTGTACAGGCAATAAATACCAATTTATTTGATTATGTCAACCTGCATTGGTATTACATTAATCAATGGAATTGGCCAGCAATTGCAGCGGCTACCAATCATGATATGGGAGTATTTATTATTAGTCCTTCAGATAAGGGAGGAAAACTATATAGTCCGCCCCCCAAGTTAGTCGAACTTTGCGCCCCCTTAAGTCCGATGGTGTTTAATGATTTGTTTTGTTTGAGTCATTCCCAAGTGCATACCCTGAGTTTGGGAGCAGCAAAACCCCAAGATTTTGATGAACACCTGAAAACTTTAGAATTATTAGATCGCTCATCCGAAATTTTACCTGCAATTTTGGCAAGGTTGGAACAGGAAGCGATCGCCACTTTAGGAGAAGATTGGGTAAAAACCTGGGAAACGAACTTACCACCTTGGGAAGAAACCCCAGGACAGATAAATATCAGAGTAATTTTGTGGTTATTTAATTTAGCGATCGCCTACGATTTGGTAGACTATGCCAAAATGCGCTACAACCTCTTAGGCAATGGTAGCCACTGGTTTCCTGGCAACAAGGCAGACCGTTTAGACAAACACGACTTACGGTCATGTCTTGCCCAAAGTCCCCAAGCTGATAAGATCCCCCAGTTTTTAGCAAAAGCCCATGAGATGTTGGCTGGTGAAGAAGTCAAACGTTTATCAAAAGGATAAAGACTAAACAAGAAGAAGGGTATAGGGCATGGGGCATTATACTTTATTCAGCTGTTGTCACATCCACTACTTGACTAGGCGCTGGTACAACTAGCACCTTATCAACACGGTTGCCATCCATATCCATCACCTCAATCCGCATACCCTGCCATTCAAAATGGTCTGCGGCAGCGGGGATGCGGCCTAGATGGGTAATTACAAAACCCCCTAGTGTTTGATAGCTGCCTCGCTCATCAGATTCCCACTCTTCCATTTCAAAAAGTTTAAAAAAATCTTCTACAGACAACATCCCATCTAAAAGCCAAGAACCATCTTCTCTTTGTACAGCTTGTGGTTCGTCTTGTCCTGGTTCAGCTGGTACATCACCAACGATTTCGCTCATGATGTCGTTAAGAGTAATTAACCCTTGAATAACACCGTATTCATCTACTACCAGTGCTATATGAGTAATAGTTTGCTTGAACATCTCCAGAACTTTCAAGCCACGGGTACTTTCTGGTACAAACACAGGTTGCCGCAATCCCATAGTCAAATCTAGGGTTTCACCTCGGAAACTCCGGGTTAATAAGTGGGTGACAGGAATTACACCTAACACATTGTCAAGTCCTCCCTGACAAACTGGATAACGTGAATAGGAACTTTCGGCCATTTTTTCACGGTTTTCTTCAGGAGAGTCTTCTAAGTCTAGCCAGACAATATCAGGGCGGGGTGTCATAAAAGAGTTGGCGGGGCGATCGCCTAGGCGAAAAACTCGCTCTACCATATCCTGTTCCGCTTCTTCAAAGGTTCCGGCTTCAGTGCCTTGCTCTATTAAGATTTTAATTTCTTCCTCGGTGACTTGCGGCTCAGTAGAGGGAGTAATACCCAACATTCGCACGATTGTATCCGTAGAAGTACTTAACAGATATACGGCTGGAGAAGCAAGGGTTGCTAAAGCCCGCATGGGAATAGCAACAATCGCGGCAATGCGTTCTGGGTTGTTTAATGCCAGACGCTTCGGCACTAGTTCACCAATAATTAAAGACAAATAAGTGATAATCAGAACAACTATCCCAAAAGAGAGTGGTTCACTATAAGGTGCTAAGAACGGTACAAGTCTTACATAGACTGCTAGGCGGCTAGCAATTGTTGCTCCTCCGAAAGCACCAGTTAAGATACCAATTAGGGAGATACCTATTTGAATAGTGGATAGGAAGTGATTTGGAGACTCTGCCAGTTTTAATGCCACCCTTGCCTTAGTATCTCCTTGATTGGCAAGCTGTTGTAGCCTTACCTTCCGGGCTGAGACAACCGCCATCTCAGACATCGAAAAAATACCGTTGGCAATAATTAGTACCAAAATGATTAAAATTTCAAAAGTGATGGAGGACATGTTTAGAGTTGCCGCTGATCAGAGCGAACTGAGTTAACTAAATCGCCTTATATCCCGCCACTGAACCTGTATTCAGATCAGTGGCGGGATATAAGGCGGGCGGCGACGATTGCATCTAGGACTAATTCTTTCGCTCCGAAAGATAAGGAGAAGATATAAGCTAATCGTCATTCATTTTTCCCGAATGATTCGCTTGTAGTAAGGACTTTAGTCCTGCTTTTATACAACTTAAATGCTTATTAGCTTATGATAGCGCAGCGTAAACCCTGTGGCATAGCTTTGCTTAGAGCGAGTCTGCGAGCGTCTGAGTTGCCAAATATTTCGGGAATAATGTTACTAGTATATATGTATGATAGTAACTGGTCGATATTTGGGAGAAATTTAGATGAGACGGCTTGCCGTAAAAGTTAGGTTATACCCCACTGATGAGCAAGTCCAAACGCTTGCACAACATTTTGGTTGTGCGCGTTGGTGGTGGAATCATGGGCTAAATAAGTGCATTGAAACTTACAAAACGACTGGTAAGAGCTTGTCACAGTCTGGTCTAAATTCTTTATTGCCAGCGCTCAAAAAAGATAAAGAGACG
>JBBSOP010000394.1:0-5082 GCA_038259655.1 Chroococcales cyanobacterium | reverse complement strand
GATAGCGTCACCTAATAAAGCTAGTCTTTGCACCATCAAGTAGCTACCTACTACAGCACACAACAAACCGACTAAAATGGCAATGACGAGCGATCGCTGCATGAAGCCATATTGTAACGGTTCAATTAATGCTTGCAACATAAGAATTTATTGATAATATGAACCCTGAATGATAGGTAAAACTATTGTAATTGATTTCGTAGTAAGGGCTTTAGCCCTTTTCTGTTATCGTAGCATCTCCTAGAGAGGACTAAAGTCCTCACTACAAACTATGTTAAAAAGAGTCGATTTTTAATTTTTATGCGGCATCAGAATAGTACATGACTTTACCACTGTAAGCGCGCTGTAGGTTCTGTTCTGTAAGGACTTGTTGCCGTGAACCTGTGGCAATTAATTCGCAGTTTAATAATATTAAATCATCAAAATGAGTGATTGATTCTCCTAAGTCGTGATTAACTACTAGCACGATTTTACCGGCAGCAGTCAGTTCTTGGAAGACTTCAAAAATTACTGCTTGAGTTTTCTGATCGATGCCTACTAAAGGTTCATCAAAGCAGAAAATTTCTGCTTGCTGTACTAATGCACGGGCTAAAAATACCCGCTGCTGTTGTCCTCCTGAAAGTTGTCCAATCGGACGATCAGCATATTCACTCATGCCAACTCGTTCTAGGGCATTTTTTGTTACTTGGTGGCTAACTACTGAAAAGCTACGCAACCAGCCTGTTTTCTTGACTCGTCCCATCATGACTACATCCCAAACTGTGGCGGGGTAAGTCCAATCTATTTGACTGCGTTGGGGTACGTAGGCAACTTTTGACCTTTGCTGCATTAAGGGTTTTCCCTGGTAAAGTACTGTACCGCTATTTGAGGGAACTAAACCCAGCATTGCTTTCATTAAAGTACTTTTACCAGCACCGTTAGGGCCAAAAATTCCCGTTAACCTTCCTGGTTGGATAATGCAGTTAATCTCCCTCAAAGCCTCTTGTGTCCGGTAAAGCACCCCTAAATGGGCAATGTTAATGGTTGCAGTGGTTGTTTGGGTGTCTTTCATAAAGTAGCTGGAATTGGCTTCTAAGGAAAAGTCAACAGTTCTCATGGGCTAAATTTCTAGAAATTAAATAAAAAAATGAAAAGAATATGAGAATAATGTACCTTAAAAAATGAGAAGAATATGAAAATAAGTGTAACAAGTCGATGAGAGGAATCACTCAGTCAAAAGCTAGATACTACTGGCAAGCCACAGTTGCAGTGCTGTTAGGACTTTGGATAGGTGGATGTGTGCAACGTACCTCTCCAGCGACAGATGGTAAGCCGCGAGTGGTTGCAACTAGCACAGTTATTGCTGATTTGACGCAAGAGGTGGGGGGAGATGAAATTCAGTTAACTGGAATTTTGAAACCGGGTACTGATCCCCATGTTTACGAACCTGTACCAGCAGACAGCATAATTTTAGAAAAGGCTGACTTGATTTTGTATAACGGCTATAACTTAGAACCAGGACTGATTAAGTTAATGAAAGCCTCTGGTGGTAAGGTACAGCAATTACCTGTAGGTGAAGTTGTCAAACCTTTGCGCTTAGAAAAAGCTAAGGGGGAAGTTGTGCCAGATCCTCACGTTTGGGGTAGTGCAGAAAATGCGATCGCAATGGTAAATGTGATTAGAGATGCTTTAATCAAGTTATCCCCCGAAGATCAAGAAAAGTTTACCCAAAATGCCGCACAACTGACTCAAGAATTACAGCAGTTACATAGCTGGACTAAGCAGCAAATTCAAACTATTCCTCCAGATAAGCGCCAACTTGTGACAACACACGACGCATTTCAGTATTATGGAGATGCTTATGGAATTGCGATCGCAGGGACTTTAATTGGCATTAGCACTGAAGAACAACCCAGCGCTCAAACTGTGCAAAGATTGGTAGAGTCAGTTAAAAAGATCGGTGTACCTGCAATTTTTGCCGAAACTACAATTAACCCTGCTTTAATTAAAACCGTTGCCGAAGAAGCAGGTGTGAAGTTAGCACCAAGTCAACTATATTCTGATTCCATTGGTGCAAAAGGCAGTGATGGAGATTCTTACATCAAAATGATAGAGGCTAACACCCGAACTATTGTAGAAGCATTAGGTGGTAACTATACACCGTTTCAACTCAACAAGTAAATCCAACACCATTTTTTAATAATGCTAATTTAGCCTATGTCTTATGCCCTATACATATAAACTTTATTTTAATCCTAAACTCCCTCTGAAGAAAGAACAAATTATAGCTGTAATTTACTAAATTGAGATATGGAGAACATGCATATCTGAAATTACCATGAATAAAGAAGTAGAAAATAAAAATAATCAATCAGAGATTCGTCAGCCAGTCGGTGACGATCCCAATACTAGAGAACAGCCAACAGTTCAAGAAAGAAACTTGACTGCAAATCCTGGAGATGCGATCGCCGAACGGCCACAATCAGTTGAAGAAAAGGCCAAACAAGTTGCTGTAGATTCTCCAGATATTACAGGCGATCATATTACAGTTCCAACTTACTTTGTTGTAGATGAACCAGACGGCGAAGAGAAAGCGCTGCACCACGTCAAAGATGCTGAGGAAATTTCTGATGTGATTCGGGAAGCACGAGTTGACGAAAATGGAAACCGAGTCTGGTGGTAATTTATCTGATAATTAAGTAGAGACGTGATTAATTAGTCGCGTCTCTATGTTGATTAATGCCCTCTATTCGATTTTCAGGAAGCTCTTGATTTTGATCATAAATTCATTTCCGCAGCGAATTGAGGGTAGATAGTAATGAAAAATATTATTGCTATTCAAAAATTAACTGATTGGAATACGCAAGAAATTAAAAATAAAGTTTTAGAGCTAGTAGCGGGACGAGACACAGAGCCTTTAAGAGATAAGGTAAAATTTTATCAAACTGAATTAACGCTCTATTTTGACGAATTGAGCCGACGTAACCTTTTTCCAAATGTTGTCGAGCAATTGCCGATTGTAGTTGGAGCTTGGATACCCGTTTGGTCTACCATACCCTTTCAAGATATTTTACCAGGTAGGTTACACGAGCAGTCTTACCAAATTTTTCATGACAATGGTTACTATGCCAATATTGCCCGCTACGCCCCAGGAAAATCTAGTTTTTGGCGAATATTCGCCTCGAAATTGCCAGCTTACGATTTAATGGTGATGCAAAAGTATGCAATTCAAGATAACAATTGGTGTATTAAAAATGTAGGATTGTTCCAGGCTTTGAAAAATAGAGAAAAGCCACTAACAGTTGACGATGCAGACGAGTGGTTTACAGCTATTACAAAATCTAAATTTCAGGAAAATCAAGCTGAGGTAGATTTACGGCAAGAAGTTCAGTTAGAAAAGATGGATAAAAATACCGTCAAAAAATTTGAAAAAGCCTATCTAGCTACTTCTGTTTTAGAACATTTATATATAGATAATGACTTTCGGCTAGTTAAGAGTCAACGGGAAGCTAAACAGCGGCCTAGTTATACAATTGCTGTTCGCAGACGCTAAATTAGCCCAAGTTGTAAATATTATGCATTCAATCCAACAACAAGTTAATTGTGCTGATACATACAACTATTTGCTGTTTTTGCCCGATCGCCAAAAAACGCCAGAACAACTTCTGCCCACAATTATATTTTTACACGGTGCTGGTCAGAGAGGCTTCAATTTAGAAGATGTGAAAAAACAAGGCATTCCCCAGATTGTAGAAGAAGACCCAAACTTTCCATTTATGGTAATTTCTCCTCAATGTCCTCCGGGTCAGTACTGGTCAGTAAGTCTTTTGAGCATTCTTTTAGATCAGGCGATCGCTTCTTACCCAATTGATGGCGATCGCATTTATTTGACTGGTTTAAGCATGGGTGGTTATGGAACATGGCGTTGGGCTACTGCTGAACCACAACGCTTTGCGGCGATCGCGCCTATTTGTGGTGGTGATAACCCATTAACAGCAAAAAACTTCAAAAATCTTCCTGTATGGGCATTTCACGGAGCGCAAGATCGTATTGTGCCGTTAAGCGAGTCTGAAAATATGGTTTCTGCGCTGCAAGCTTGTGGTGGAAACGTCAAGTTTACGGTTTACCCAGAAGCCAATCATGACTCGTGGACGCAGACATATAACAATCCAGAGTTATACGAATGGTTTTTGCAGCATCAGCGACAATAAACTGATTGTTTGTATTATCACTGGGGATAAATCAATATCTTGTAGGTTTCTGGTGTCGGAGTGATCGCTTGTTCTACCGCAGCTGATAAATCTTGTAATGGGTAGCGATCGCTAATTAACGCTTCTACATCTATGCGCCGATTAAACACAATATCAGCCGACAAATTTTGCAGACGGTAAGATGAACTATAACTACCCATCAAATCAATCTCTCGGCGGTAAAGAATATTGGGATTAATGGGAATTTCTAACTCATCGGGAAATTCCGCGAAGAATAGGATTTTACCACCTTTGCGGGTACATTCTAGGGCTTGAGCGAAAGCTTTCTCGCTCGGAACAGCCAGCAGTGTAACATCAACACCCATGCCATTAGTAAGATGATGAATTTTTGCCACTAAATCACGATCGCGGGCATCAAAAGCCGCTTCTGCGCCGACTTGTAAAGCTTTTTCAATTCTAGAGGGAAGTAAATCAGTAGCGATCGCTTTGGCTCCGAAATACTTTACCAACATCACAAACATTAACCCAATTGGCCCGGCTCCTGTGACTAAAACAGTTTGTCCTGGGGCAATTTGAGCTTTTTTTACGGCTTTGAGACAGCAATTAGTTGGTTCTACAAAACTCGCTTCTTCAAAACTTATGCGATCGGGAATAGGAATTAATCCCCCATTCTGCACAATATGATCGGGAACTTTGACATACTCAGCAAAACCGCCACCACTGGCGTTAAATCCTGCTGTGGTGGAGATATTTTTGTAAACATCGCACATCGAAAAATTATCATTTAGGCAGTAAGCACAGCGCATACAAGGAATGTGGTGCATTACCGCTACCCGTTGTCCCACTTGCCAATTTTTGACTTTGTTACCTACTGCTGCGATCGTTCCAGCCG
>JBBSOP010000393.1:0-5085 GCA_038259655.1 Chroococcales cyanobacterium | reverse complement strand
GTGCAAGTTGAAAACTTGATCAAAACATCTGAAGATTCAGTGCGTATTTATGTTTTGGATGCCGGTTCGGTACGTAAGACTATTACTTATGGTTCCGAGCAACCTCGACAACAAGAGACGATCATATTATGATGCTAGTAGGATTTTTGGCAGGGTAAAGCACGGGCGAAAACCCCCCACCTCCCGCCAAATCGCCAGAACCTTGATAAATCAATAGTTTCGAGTTTGAGTAACAAATCTAGAGCCTGTTCATGAATGCCGGAAACGGACTTTTAAATGACTCCCGCCAAAATTAAGGTTGGGATTTGCTCTATGATTAGCTTCTGGCTGGCGGACTTTCAAATAAATGAAACCCGTTCGCGGGATTGAAACATAATTTAGCCACTAATTAAATGTTGTTGACTTATGCTTTCAAATAAATGAAACCCGTTCGCGGGATTGAAACAAACGCGGTAAGCATACAGCAGGGGTTGACCCTAGCTTTCAAATAAATGAAACCCGTTCGCGGGATTGAAACTAGTCAATGCAATAGATGCTCAAGGTAGGACAGGCACTTTCAAATAAATGAAACCCGTTCGCGGGATTGAAACCTTTATTTTTAGCTCTAGAAAAGTATTATTTAACTACTTTCAAATAAATGAAACCCGTTCGCAGGATTGAAACAGGCTAAGTTTCATATCATAGAACAAAGAGCCTTATTGTCAGGACTGCTTCACGATGTATCAAACCGATCCGCCACTTTCCCCAAAAGATGTATTACCTACCATGTATGATCTTCCTAGTGAAGATCCTGAGGAACCTGGTTTGCCGGATCAGTTTCATTTATTGCAATCTCGTCTGTTAGACGAAACCTTTTGTCCGCCAAATTACCCTAGCGACCAGATATTTGTTGCTAGTGATTTGAATCTTTATTATGACGCGCGCCATCCTCTGTGGCATAAGCGACCAGATTGGTTCGCAGTCTTGGGTGTTTCTCGTCTCTATGAACAAAGAGATTTACGCTTAAGCTATGTAGTTTGGCAAGAAGCAGTTCATCCTTTTATTGTGGTTGAATTACTTTCTCCCGGTACTGAAAAGGAAGACTTGGGTCAGACATTGCGGGATATTGAACAACCACCAGGCAAATGGGAAGTGTATGAACAGATCCTGCGCGTTCCCTATTATGCCGTATTTGATCGCTATAAATATGAGTTTAAGATGTTTAAGCTAGATGGGGGTCGTTATGCAGAGGTAGCTTTGCCTGAGTCACGTTTCTGGATACCCGAAATAAAATTAGGTTTGGGTGTATGGCAGGGGTGCTATCAAGATGTAGAACAGCCTTGGTTACGTTGGTATGATAGCAAAGGCAACTGGGTATCAACTTCTATAGAACAAGAAAGACAACGGACGCAAAGGTTGATTGCACAGTTAAAAGCGCTTGGTGTTGAACCTGACTTAGATTAACTTTCTCAGAAATTATTCTGAACAGTAGATGAAGTTTCTGCACATTGCTATAATATCTCACCATGCCTGAAGGAAAAATATTGTTGAAACCCGGCACTTTATGGACAAGTGTCAAAGAACAAACTGCACAAGCTATAAAATGTGGGGCGCTACTGTCAATACCAACGGAGTTTGAATTTGTAGAACAGGATGGCGTGCTATTTTTAGTGCGAATTTTATCTAATCTCAACCGCAAAAAAGCAGCTAAGGAAAAACAAGAGAAACAAACTACTAACTCTGGACAAGAATTTAATCCCTTCCTTCCTTATGAACAGGATTTATTTGTTGCGGATATTTCCGACACTCATGTATGTATTTTGAATAAATTTAACGTTGTTGATAATCATCTATTAATTATTACTCGTGCTTTTGAAGAACAGGAAAGCTTACTCACTCAAGAAGATTTTGCAGCTTTATGGGCATGTCTAGCTGACTTTAATGGTTTAGCGTTCTATAACGGTGGCAAAATTGCAGGTGCTAGTCAGCGACACAAGCATTTACAACTTGTACCTTTACCACTTGCGCCTTCCGGTTGGCAGATACCTATTGAACCGCTACTAGCATCGGCCAAATTTCAGGATAATATTGCAACTATACCGGGACTTCCTTTTTTACATGCTTTTACAACATTAGACCCTGATTTGGTAC
Organism: Chroococcales cyanobacterium; assembly: GCA_038259655.1. GTDB lineage: Bacteria > Cyanobacteriota > Cyanobacteriia > Cyanobacteriales > Nostocaceae > Halotia. The sequence continues at coordinate 2,955 of JBBSOP010000393.1, read as the reverse complement.
AGTCTTCGTTAGCTTTGTTAGACCGTTATCACACCTTACTACGTGCTGTAGGTTTAGATGCAGTTGATGGCAATAAACAGTCTGGTGCTTACAATTTTTTAGCTACACGAGAATGGATGCTCATCGTACCGCGATCGCAGGAGCATTTCCAGTCTATCTCTATTAACTCATTAGGATTTGCGGGTGCATTGTTAGTGCGAAACGAACAAGAAATGCAGCTTCTCAAAAGTCAAGGCCCAATGAATATTCTGAAGAATGTCGCTGTACCTATTTAACTAGAGATTGGAAATAGCGATCGCTACATACAGAGTTATCACAAATGTAGCAAATTACTAATCATAATCTAAGTTCGGTAAGCTAGAGTAGGCTACTGCGATACCATTTTGATAATGTAAATCATATAACATCAGCTTATGGAGCCAGACTCTTTACCAACTGAAGTGATTTTGACACATCCACGTCAGTCACTCGGCAAAGTCCAACTCGATTGGAAACCCCAACCTGGAAATTATCTCGATTTTGAAGGTAAAACTTACGCGGTTTTAGAACGCCGCCACAGATACCAACTTAAATCAGGACGTTACCGCTTGAACAACATAGCCCTTTATGTACAGTCTGCTCAAATCCCAACAGAGAAAAGTTTAGTAGCGGGACGTTGGGTAGTAGGTGATGCCACTTGTCGTTATAATGCTCATTCTGAAATCATTCGCTGTGCAGTCAAACCAGATGGTCCTTGTGAATGTTGCCATTTCTACGAAAGCATTAACTAAAATATAGCGGTTTTTTATGGATCAAATACACCACTCTAGCCCCTAGCCCCTCTTATGTAAACACTTCTCCTACAGTTAAGCGAGTACCATTAACAAAATCCCATCCTGATTGGGGACGTTTACCTGCTGGCTGAACTTCTTGCAATAGCAACAAACCCTCGCCAGTTTGAGTAATTGCTCCAATTCCCTTGGCGATGCTTACTACTTCTCCTGGATTACCCGATAGATTTGATAAATCAGGCAGTTTTTGAAGTATGCTTTGTAAATCTGTGGGTAGCTGGCGATCGTAGGCAGAACCAAGGGGAATGGTAGCCGTAATCTTCAGCGGTTGATTCCGAAAGCTAGTAGTGCAGTTGGGATAAAAGCCTCGAATTTGATTGTGTAGTTCAATAGCACTTTTCGACCAATCTAAGCCGTAATTTTGCTTTTGAATTAAAGGTGCATAAGTCGCTTGTGAATTATCTTGAGGAATCGCTGCAATTTCTTGATTTTCTAACTTTAAAAGGGTTTCTAGCAATAAATCTCCACCAATTGCAGATAGCTCCTCGGCTAAATCTTGAGCATTATCTAATAATCCAATAGGTGTCGTGGCTTTCAGTAACATTGCCCCAGTATCCATACCCGCATCCATTAACATTGTGGTAATGCCTGTTTCCCTCTCACCGTTATACAGACACCACTGAATCGGAGCTGCACCTCGATATTTAGGTAAGACTGAGCCATGTACATTAATACAACCCAACTTCGGCATATCTAAAATTTGTGGCGATAAAATCTGTCCATAAGCAACAACCACAAACACATCTGCGTCTGATTCTTGGAGTTTGGTTAAGGTTTCTATGTCTTTTTTCACTCGCTGGGGTTGCCACACTGGTATATTATGAGCCAAGGCAACATTTTTTATCGGTGAAGGAGTAAGTTTATTTCCTCGTTCCCGACGTTTATCTGGTTGAGTGACAACTGCCAAAACTTCAAATTTTGGTTGATTGAGTAACTTTTCTAAAGTGGGTACGGCAAATTGAGGAGTACCAAAAAAAACTAGTTTCATTAGTTTTGAATCAATAATTCAGTCAGTACGAGTCAACAAGCATTTTTAACTACTGTATGCTCTAGGGATAAAATCCCAACTTGGGCAACCCTAAAGTCTCATTCCAGCCCATCATCAGGTTCAAACACTGAATCGCTTGACCTGCCTGGCCTTTAATCAGGTTGTCAATTGCTGACATGACAATTACCCGACCAGTGCGCGGGTCAACTTCTAAGCCGATATAACAAAGATTGCTGCCATTAGCCCATTTAGTTTGGGGATAAACACCGCTATTACAAATTTTGATCCAAGGACAGTTGCGGTAGAAGGCTGTATAAATTGTGATTAAATCATCTCTTACTAGTCCAGGATCGCGCAATGTGGCATATACAGTTGCTAAAATTCCCCGCACCATTGGGACTAAGTGGGGTGTAAATTGAATTGTGACTTCGTGACCCGCTAAATCGCTGCAAATTTGCTCAATTTCTGGAGTATGACGATGATGGGTAACGTTATATGGGACTAATGAGTTGTCTGCTTCAGCTAGCAATAAGTTGACTTTAGCTTGCCGTCCGCCGCTGGATGTGCCAGCTTTAGCATCAACAATGGCAGTTTCTGGCACAATTAAGCCTTGCTTCAAAAGTGGCGACAGTGCTAATAAACTAGCAGTAGGATAGCAACCAGGACAACCAACAATTTGGGCTTCGGCAATGCGATCGCGGTAAAGTTCTGGTAATCCATATACTGCTGTAGCGGCAGTTGAGCGATCGCTTCTCTCAATACCATACCAAGTAGTATAAGTTGCCAAATCACTAAAGCGATAATCTGCACTCAAATCCAGTACTTTACATCCTTTTTCCACCAGTATTGGTGCAGTTTGGCAAGCTAGACCATCTGGTAAAGAAAGAAACACCACTTCACAACGGTGAGCGATCATTTCTGGCTCTACAGTTTCTATTGGCAAGTTCACTGCATGAGCCAAATGCGGGTAGAGATCCCCAAAGGATTTTCCAGCACTACTCTCACCGCCTAAATAAACTAGCTCGACTTCTGGATGTTCCATTAGTAACCGCACTAGCTGCACTCCGCCATAGCCTGACGCGCCAACAATTCCAACGGGTACGCGTCTAAAATTGCCCATGATTATGAAATCCTTAT
>JBBSOP010000392.1:0-5098 GCA_038259655.1 Chroococcales cyanobacterium | reverse complement strand
CGGTGTACCATATTCAAATGCTTCTAAAAGAAAGCCAAATTTACTTTGTGCTTCTTCGGGAGACAACCCTATGGCTTCAAACACCTGTTCTTGAATTTCCCGCTGATAAATCCGCAAGCTACCGCCGCCAACTTCAAAACCATTAAAAACTAAGTCGTAAGCTTGGGCGCGTGCAGACTTCAAATCATCTAAATCATCAGGATGTGGTGCAGTAAAGGGGTGATGTAATGCTTCTAGACGTTTTTCGTCAGCATTCCACTCGAACATCGGGAAATCTGTAATCCACAGCAAGTTAATTTTTTCTGGATCAATTAACTTAAATTCTCTTGCAACTACTTGCCGTAATCTATCTAAAGTCTTATTAACAGTAGCAGCATCACCAGCGCCAAATAGTAACAAATGTCCTGGTTCTGCACCTGTACGGCGGAATATTTCTTGTTTTTGGGCTTCACTGAGGTTATCTTTAATCGCGCCAATGGTATCAATTTCACCATCTTCTCTGACGCGAATAAAAGCTAAACCTTTAGCACCTGCTTCATTGGCTTCTTTAAATAAGTCACCACCTGGTTTGATACGAACATTAGAAATTGCGTCATTACCATTAGGAATTGGCAAAATTTTGACAATTCCACCATTAGTAACAGCATCTCGAAAGACTTTGAAACCAGAGTCTTTTAAGATATCTGAGACATTTACTAATTCTAAACCGTAGCGAGTATCTGGTTTATCGCTACCGTAGCGCTCCATTGCATCCGCGTAGGTGAGACGGGGAAAGGGATGATTTAACTCTATACCTTTAACGGTTTTGAAGATATGAGCAACTAACTTTTCATTTAGTTCGATGATTTCTGCTTGAGACATGAAACTCATTTCCATGTCTAACTGCGTAAATTCTGGTTGTCTGTCGGCGCGTAAATCTTCGTCGCGGAAGCAACGGGCAATTTGATAATAGCGATCGCACCCCGATACCATTAAGATCTGTTTAAACAACTGGGGTGATTGTGGTAGTGCAAACCACTCACCAGCGTTAACACGACTGGGGAGAATATAATCTCTAGCGCCTTCTGGAGTAGAACGGGTAAGTATGGGGGTTTCGACTTCTATAAAGCCTTCCAAATCTTCTAAATAGCGACGCATAGCTTTGACGACTTGATGGCGCAGCTGCATATTATTTGCCATGCGTTCGCGTCGCAAATCCAGATAACGATATTTCAGCCGCAAGTCTTCTCTGACATTTTCGGTGTCGGCGGTGGAAACTTGGAAAGGTAACTGTTTGCGAACGCCGTTAAGCAAGACAATTTTATCGGCGTAGATTTCCACTTCGCCTGTGGGGATGCGGGAATTTAGGGATTCTTCAGGACGTTGCGTTACCCTACCAGTGATTTCGACAACGTATTCATTGCGTAGGGTATTTGCTTGTTCGTAGGAGTCTGGGGTGCGTTGGGGATCGCTGACAATTTGGATGATTCCAGAGCGATCGCGTAAATCTAAGAATATCACGCCCCCATGATCGCGGCGACGGTCTACCCAACCGTATAAGGTAACAGTGTCTCCAATATCTGATTTTCGGAGTTCGCCGCAATAGTGAGTTCGCATAGGTGTTAGTTGGGTTCTTCCGGGCTAGATTGGCAAATAAATGTCAAAGCTTTCCCATTATCCAGCATCAATAGTAATTGTAGTAGTTCCGGTTCCAGAAAAAATGGAATAATTTCACAAGCTTTTTTATTTACGCTACGCGGGTTAGTTGTCAGTTGTCGGTGGTTAGCTTTGTTTTTTTTAGGCGGACTATAGCGTTATAGTCTGACACACCTTCGAGCGATCGCTTATCTCTTAACCCTCCTAATTACCGACGGCGGAAATAACTATTCAGTTGAAAAAGGTTCAAAAGTCTAATATACAAACTTTTTTCCCTTCTCCCAAGGGGAGATACTACGCGATCTGCCTTCTTGCGCTAGTCTTTCACAGCAAATATCAGGAGTTTTTAGTAAGCACTTTATGGCTTTAGTCAGCGGCTCAAGCCACTCACTACAAACCCTTAACATTGGTGTGACAGAACACTAGTACGTAAAAACGTCAAAAAGTTCAAAATAAAAGTCTTTTGACTCCAAGACAGCAATGTTAGTTGTTCTTGTATCATCCTAATCTCCACTCTTTTTGCTTTTGGGTGAAGGGTCATTTTTTTGCGAAATAGGCAAATCCATATCATTTTTGGCTAACCAGTCTTCAATGAGTTCAGCTGTAACGTCAGACATATTGAGTCCCTTGAAAAAGCAAATTGTTTTAAACCTGTCTTTTGTTTCAGGCGACAGGTAAACCCTGATTGAAGCTTCTCCTTGTGCCACACTATACCCCAACTAATGAACCTATTCACTAGTTTATTGGTGCAATGGTTAATAGAAAAAAATTATACATTGGTTGACTAATGCACTAGTGCATTGGTATAGTATCACCTATACCCAAAGAAAGACACGCAACAAAGGCAATAGACGCTAGAAAGTGTCAGTGGGGGCAAACAAAGATCTAATAAGCTATTTAAGCTATTTTTTGGCTTAAATCAGCTTTATTGCCATGAAATCAAAACTCTAAATATCGCATGGAGCTAGATAATTATTTGCAAAAAAACCACAAAAGATACTTCCAAACCAGAGGATGAGTAAATAGTCCATACGCATTATTCAGGATCTGTTTGAGCTTCTTTCATCCTGTAACTGTCCAACAAACATTTTTTAACTAAACACATCTGTGTATCTGTCAGAAACTTTTGTTTGGTATCAAAAATTACTTCAATAAACTAATTTGTTTAGGATAGAGGAGCTTTAGGTGTGCTAACAAACTTCTGGTATGCTTGTGAATTTAGCTTTGCTATTACCAACAAGCCCAAGCAAATTGTGCTGTTAAATCAGAGATTTGTCCTCTACCGCAATTCTCAAGGGCAAGTTGTAGCGCTGAAAGATCAGTGTTCTCATCGTGGTGCTGCATTTTCTATGGGCTGGTTAGAAGGCGACTGTATTCGTTGTCCCTATCATGGATGGAAGTTTCAAGCTGATGGACAATGTATCGAAATTCCTTCTAATGCAACCAAAAGCCCAATTCCTAAAAGAGCTAATGTACAGAGCTATTCAGTACAAGAAAAGTATGGTTTTGTCTGGCTATTTTACGGGAATTTATCACCTCAAGAGCGTCCACCAATTCCTCCCTTGCCAGAATATGCAGATCCAACTATGCACCCTATTTACTTGGAATATGAGATGCAAACTCACTATACTCGTGTTATAGAAAACGCTCTTGATCCAGCTCATTTATATGCAGTTCATGCTAATTCTTTTGGAGCAGGATTTGCACAAGATCCCAGAGTAGAGGATTATGCAGTTCAAGATCAAGATTGGGGTTTTAGTGCCAAAATCATATACAAAAATTACACTAAACCTAAGAATGGAGTGTTTAAATCATTTTTTCGTCCATCACGCACACAGTTAAATGCCAAGACTAGTTTCTATTTGCCTAATATAACCAAAATAGAAAGTGATTTTGGTAGAGGAAAGATGATTAATTACGCTGTCCATATTCCTGTTAATCACAATACAACCATTAGTAAACGGATTCAATTTCGTAACTTTTTTACTCACTCTTGGGCAGATAGTTTATTCGTGAAATTTCACCATAAAGTTGGTTGTGAAGATAGGATTATAACTGAGTCACAATACCCCAATTTTATACCTGATACTTTATCAGATGAAGTTCATGTTCCAGCTGATGCTTTGACTATTGCCTATCGTCAACTTCGCCAAAAATATCTGGCTATGGGCTGGGGGTTGAAGGTTAATAATAGTGAATCAGAAAACATTAGCTGTAACCAAATACGATCTATGTGTGCTTCGTTAATTAACTAAGTACAACTTTGCGTAAAATCGTGGAGAATTGAGGGTTGAAATTTAAACGCAAAAAAGCGCGGAGGTACGCAAAGAAGTCGCTAGTAACTTGTGAAATGCTGCACTAATTCGTATTTACAGAGATATGTTTTTGTATTTGAGGCAAATACCTTGAAAAACTTCTGGTATGCTTGTGAATTTAGCTTTGCTGTCACCAATCAGCCCAAGCAAATTGTGATGTTAAATCAGAGATTTGTCCTCTACCGCAACACTCAAGGACAAATCGTAGCTTTAAAAGATCAGTGTCCCCATCGTGGTGCTGCTTTATCTCTCGGCTGGATTAAAGAAGATTGTATTCATTGTCCTTATCATGGATGGAAGTTTCAATCTGATGGGCAGTGTATTGATATTCCCTCTAATGCAACCGGAACACCAATCCCTAAAAAAGCTAGTGTAGACAGTTACCCAGTCCAAGAAAAATATGGTTTTGTCTGGCTATTTTTGGGGGACTTACCAGCAGAAGAACGTCCTCCCTTGCCAACTTTTCCAGAATACATGGTTTCGACTATGCGCCCTGTTTACGATCAGGGTGTAGATAATGCTAACTATGCTCGTCTTATGGAAGCTAATCTTGATTTTACCCATGTTATCGCGGTTCATAGGAAATCATTTGGTCAGCGAGTTCCCATCAACAAAACTATTAAGTATAATGTTGAAAAATCCGATTGGGGTGCAGTTGCCAAAGTTAAATATGAGTCCTTGGGTAACTCGAAAAGCATTTTAAATTTTTTACTTGGTGGACGGCCAGAGTTAAAAACAAGATTGAGCTTATATCTACCTAATGTTACCTTAGCAGAAATTAGTATAGGTAGAGATGAAAGCTTTGATATCAAGTTTGGTATTTTAGTTGCTCATCTTCCAATTGATGATAATACTACTGTTGTCAAACGTGTTTTGTATCGCAACATTTTACCCTTCCCTTGGTTAGATAATTTTTTTAGAAAGCTCGATCATAAACTTGCCCAAGAAGATACAGTAGTTGTCGCAACTTTAAACTCTCAACCAATACCCAAAATATCAGCAGAGTTGCATGTGGCTGCTGATGCTTTAGATATTACTTTTCGCAAGCTACTTCAAAAGCACTTGGCACAGTCTTCACCGTTGAAGTCCAATTTGATAAATGAGTCCTCGAAGCCTCTGCAAGTGGGGTAATACCCTGCTGGCATGAT
>JBBSOP010000391.1:0-5105 GCA_038259655.1 Chroococcales cyanobacterium | reverse complement strand
TTTGATAGCTAAAACCATTCTGAAAGTATTACAAGCCTGTTTAGCAACAATTTGGGCAATGTTACTAACTGGTATTGGGGCTGGTACAGGTGCGATCGCTGGCTTGATTTTGGGGCGTAAGACAATTTTAGGCGATCGCGTTGCTGAATATATTTTTCATCAGATACCTGAATTAGTTCCAAATGCTCAAACTGCTGTCGGGACACAAATTATCATGTTTGCCGCCGCAGGTTTGGGTACAGCATTGGGACTAACTATATCGGGTTGTTTTGGTCAACGACGGCGGTTTTTGATAGCTTCACTGATGGGTTTGATTAGCTACGGGTTTGGCTGGTTATTTTTGCAGTTAATCATGTCAGCCGATAGCAGTGGGGGTTTGGTGGGAGTTATTTTAGTTGCTGTTTTCTTATTCACCCTAAGTTTAGGTTTTCGCAGCCACCACGTTGTTTATGCTGTAGTAACTGCAACAGGTACTGCCAGCATATTTGCAGGTTTAACCATTTTAGGGATTTCAAACACTAGCTGGCAATTTTCCAGTCACACCCTCTCCTCAGGATTACTCGTACCTATGGCTTTTTTTAGTTTTGTGGGCGTTTTAATCAGCTTTTGGTTAGGGGTGAGTTATTACCTGATTGTGCCTGGACTACGCTTTTTGGGCTGGCGTTGATCATATACCTAAAAACAAGATCCCCCCAGCCGCTTTGTTCATTCAGCTAGGGGGATCATATATTTGGTAGTCTATAAATGGTTCGGTATAGTTGCTTACGATTTGATTCTAAAGCCTAGATTGAGCTTTGAGTAGTCTAATCACCAGAATTTATAGTATTTTTATAGCTCCTTTACCACCACTTCATCTCTGGGTTATCTATGTTAAGTATTATACTTAAAGAGCATGTAATTTCTCATCCATAACAATATCCGTAAAAAATATGAAATTAAAGATTGTAGCTACCGTTGCCCTATTAGCTTGTTTCGGTTTGATAGAGCAAGCTTTGGCATTTAACCCGCAGGATGTAGAGCAGTTGAAGGTGACTAATGACTGTCCTAGATGCGATTTGAGTGGTGCTGACCTCACTCAACTAAATTTGGGTGGAGCAAATTTGCGTGGGGCTAATTTAAATAGAGCAATCTTGTCTCAAGTAAATCTTACAAATGCGGATCTTACAAGTGCCTCTCTAGAAGGTGCGTTGTTAAATTTTGCTAATTTAACTGGTGCTTCTTTAACAGGCACAAATTTAAAATCAGCTTCCCTAGAAAATGCCGATCTGTCTTTTGCCGGTTTCATCAGTGCGAATTTAGAAGCAGCTAACTTAAAAAATGCCACATTGCAGTTTACTAATTTTCGGGGAGCAAACTTTCGCTTGACAACTCAAGTTAATGGTATAGTCACTTCCAACAAGCCCTATAACTGGTCTTCAGAACGTGTAACTCTGCGAGAGTGTAACAAGTTCAAAACCGGAGAAGTTCCAGGCACAACTTGCTACACTAAATAAAGAAAATGGGCATAGGGCATAGGGCATAGGGCATAGGGCATAGGTTCATTATTTATTTTCTTCCCTTGCTCCTTGCTTATCTATGCTGTAGAACAAAAGTATTTTGTTTAACACTTCTTTATCATGGAGACAAAGCCTGTAAACTGAAATTGAGCAATGCTGACCCGTATTAAAGACTTAGCCACAAAACTAGCGCCCCGATTAATTGAGATTCGTCGCCACATCCACTCTCATCCAGAACTCAGCGGTCAAGAGTACCAAACAGCTGCCTTTGTTGCTGGTGTTTTATCTTCCAGTGGTCTCCATGTACAAGAAGGAATTGGCAAAACTGGTGTTATCGGAGAACTACAAAGTACTGGCAAAGATCAGCGCTTATTGGCAATTCGTACCGATATGGATGCTTTACCCATTCAAGAACGTACAGGTTTAGAATATGCCTCTCGTACAGAAGGCGTGATGCACGCTTGTGGTCATGATATTCACACCACTGTCGGGTTAGGAACAGCAATGGTGCTATCTCAGATTACTGAAGAATTGGCTGGTCAAGTGCGGTTTTTATTTCAGCCAGCAGAGGAAATTGCCCAAGGAGCAAGCTGGATGGTAAAAGATGGGGCAATGGAAAAAGTCTCCGCGATCTTAGGGATTCATGTTTTTCCTTCCATCCCTGCAGGTTCTATAGGGGTGCGTTACGGGGCATTAACAGCAGCCGCTGATGATTTAGAGATTGTTATTATTGGAGAATCAGGGCATGGAGCGCGTCCCCATGAGGCGATTGATGCCATTTGGATTGCCTCACAAGTTATCACTGCACTGCAACAAGCGATTAGCCGAACACAGAATCCTTTACGTCCAGTAGTATTGACCATAGGTAAGATTAGTGGTGGCCGAGCGCCAAACGTGATTGCCGATCAAGTACAATTGTTAGGAACTGTGCGATCGCTCCACCCTGAAACCCGCGCCCAACTCCCGAACTGGATTGAAAATATTGTCGCTAATGTCTGCCATGCCTACGGAGCGCGTTATCAAGTCAATTATCGCCAAGGCGTGCCTAGCGTGCAAAATGATTATACCCTAACGCAATTATTACAATCATCTGCCGAAGAAGCTTGGAGTAGCGATCGCGTCCAAGTTTTACCCGAACCTTCTCTTGGCGCTGAAGATTTTTCTATTTATTTGGAACATGCCCCAGGCTCAATGTTTCGCTTGGGTGTAGGCTATAAAGATAGAATTATTAACCACCCATTACATCATCCCGAATTTGAAGTTGATGAATCTGCAATTATCACCGGGGTTATAACTATGGCATATACGGCTTATAAATTTTGGCAGCAGCCCTAAAATCCAGAATTATAAGGATTTATTTTTATTGAAAATCATAAGTAGCAACCCCCATTGCAACTTAAAAATCGGGAAACTCGGAATTTACCACGTTGGGGTGACAGTAGTGCTTTAAAACCGTCGAAACTTCATCGCCAATCTACAAGGCCACTCGATCTGGTGTGTGACCGGCGATCGCCCAGGTGGCAAATGTGTGGTGAGTTAAGCGGTGCTAGCGTTATTGGCACATTTTGAGCGGAAACCATCGCCGCAATTTCGAGAGGCGTGGTCATAGGACTATTTAGAACCCCAGCGGCTGACTAGAAGTAACATTTATACCAAAAAAATAAATGATGGGTATTACTCCTCATGGCAAAAGTGATATACTGTGCTAAGTAGATGCACCCTGATGATCTGGAGAGCTGCTTAAGTAGCTCTCTTTTTTTGCATTTAGATGTTTAAGCTAATAAGCCTTTAACTTACATCAAAACAGGGCTGTTCACCTCGTAAAGCCCTTTGGGCATAGCTGCGCTTACCGCGTATCGTCTCGTTGAGAAGCGTTCCCTTAGGGTAGCCTTTACTACAAGCGAATAATTATCGAAAAATGAATAACGGTTAGCTTAATCTGTAAGCATTTGAGATGGAATGAGTAGTTATTAATAACTAACAACTAACCATTAAACTAATGAGTAATACTTGGTATAATCACCAGTCGAGCGCCTATATAGTTGTAAGGAAAGAATAATGGCAGACTGGCAAGAAATTACTGGAGGTGTCACAGCTCCAAGAGGGTATCAGGCAGTTGGAATAACCGCAGGACTGAAACCTTCGGGATTGCCTGATTTAGCCTTAATATGGTCAGATGTTGAGGCGATCGCAGCTGGTGTATTTACTACTAGCCAAGTCAAGGCCGCCTGCGTAGATTACTGCCGCCAACGCTTGCAAGCTAAACATGGCGTTCGGGCAATTCTTTGCAATGCTGGACAAGCAAACGCCGCCACAGGCGATCAAGGTGTGCAAGATGCTCAAGAAAGTGCTGATTTATTAGCTCGTGAATTGCATATTTCACCGGGATCAATTTTGCTAGCTTCTACAGGGGTAATTGGTCAACGGATTAAAATGGATGCTCTGCGTCATGGTATTCCTCAGTTAGTAGCCGCACTTTGTGAAACAGGTTCAGATGCTGCTGCCAGAGCGATTATGACTACAGATTTAGTACCGAAATCTATTGCCTTAGAAACAACTATAGGCGATCGCCCAGTTAGAATTGGTGGCATTGCCAAAGGTTCGGGGATGATTCATCCTAATATGGCAACCATGCTGGCATTTGTGACCTGTGATGCAGCTGTTTCAACAGCCCTGTGGCAACAAATGTTAGCCAGGGCAGCTGATAGAAGTTTCAATTCCATTACTGTCGATGGTGATACCAGTACCAATGACAGCTTAATCGCCCTTGCAAATGGTCAATCTCGCACCCCGGCAATTACCGAAATGGGTGCAGAAGCCGAAAAATTAGAGGAGATGTTAACAGTAGTTTGTCAGCATTTAGCAAAAGCGATCGCCCGTGACGGTGAAGGTGCAACCTGCCTAATAGAAGTACAAGTTACAGGGAGCCATGATGAACTTTCAGCCCGTCAAATAGCCAAAACCATTGCTGGTTCATCCTTAGTTAAGTCTGCAATCTTTGGACGTGACCCCAACTGGGGACGTATCGCCGCCGCCGCCGGACGTGCAGGTGTGCATTTTGAACAAGAAAACCTGCAAATTAAGTTAGGCAATTTTTTGATGTTAGAAAATGGTCAACCTTTAACCTTTGACCGTACAGCAGCAAGTGCTTATTTGAAACAAATTGCTGCGGAATCCTCCTTACCCAAAGATTTTATGGCTACAAATAATAGTAATGATTTGTCTATTGACAGAAGCACTATTGCGGCTCAACGGGTTGATAATCCTGTAATCATTGCAGTTAGTATTGGCAATGGCTCTGGTTTTAGTAAAGCTTGGGGTTGCGATTTGAGTTATGATTACGTGAAGATTAACGCGGAATATACTACTTGATTTGAGAACTGAGAACAAGGTATGGGTTTTGAGATAATCCTACGCCGATTTTAGCCTTAATTGGTGACAAGTTAAGTCTGTAAGTCTTTTGTCAAAAGGCTTTGAGAGAATTGTTAAAGAAAAACTGGTCAGACCCTCGTTGAAGATCAGGAAAAGGTGCGACAATTAATCTAACATTTGGTTTTCGCTGCTGTTTAATAATGCCTAAATCTCGATTTTGAGGGTCAGCAAAATACT
>JBBSOP010000390.1:0-5118 GCA_038259655.1 Chroococcales cyanobacterium | reverse complement strand
TTTCATCCCAGTGATAGTTGGTAGAACGCTTTCACAGTAAGCTTTTTATCTTTTATGGACAAGTCTAGTGTATAGCCAAACTTTGCCCCTCCGGCAATATCTGTAGCCCAGTTTCCAGGGTCGATATATCCCACTGAAACTAAATACCCAGGGCCAGCATAAGCCAGCAACTTGCGCCAAAAACCTTTGCCATTAGGAATTTTGATGCTGCGGTGAACCTCTGGGAGACTAGGACGGTCTTTTTTACGAGACATGAATTTCAGCAGTAATTATTTTCATAATTTTCTCATAATTTCATCAACTCTGAAATAAACATCAATCTCAGTAGGTATATATCATTACCAAATGGCTGATGAAAACATCTGTCATAGCAAACTTCAATTTAAAATTTCATCATTAGACTCGTTCAAATGTTCTACTAAAAAGTGATAAAGATTAGTAATGTGACTATCAGCCAGGCTGTAATAAACGTTGCGACCTGATCGACGATAGCTGACTAAACGCATCGCTTTTAGCAAACGTAATTGATGGCAAACGGCAGAGTCACTCATTTTCGTTAATGCTGCTAAATCGCAAACACATAATTCTTGAGCAGCCAAAGCTGAAACCAGACGTAAACGGTGAGGATCTGCCAATACCCCAAAAACTTCTGCCATCAATTGTGCTTTTTCTGTTGACAGAATTTGCGCCATTGAAGAACGGACATTTTCTAAATTCACTAAATGGGTTTCACAGGTAGGCGCATCGGGACTTTGAACTACATCTAAATCTGGCTTGCGTTTACGTGTGTTCATGGTGTTTGTTTTAAGCAATGGTTATCAATCTCAATATACTTAAAATGAGAATTACTGCACAATTGAATGATTGTTCAATTGTTGTATTAGAATATTGGCAGTTAACTTCGTTGGTAGAGTTGCCATGACTCCAAGCTCCTCCCTCAAAACTCAAGCATTGCAAGTTAGTGGCATGGATTGCGGCAGTTGTGCCAAAACTATTGCAGCCAATTTGCAGCAGTTGAGTGGTGTAAAGGAAGTTGCAGTAAGTTTTGCAACGGGACGGGTGGTTGTGTCTTATGATCCAACACTTTTAAATACGGCAGAAATTAATAATCGCATCACTGTTTTGGGCTACACCGTAGATGTTGCTCCCTTAAAAACGCTACAAGTACAAATTGGCGGGATGGATTGCGGTAGTTGTGCCAAAACAATTGAAGTTGCTCTACAGCAGATTATAGGTGTAACTGAGGCATCGGTGAGCTTTGCGACTGGGCGATCGCAAATTGACTACAATCCGCAAGCAGTGAACGAAACTACGATTTATGAACAAATTCAAGCTTTAGGTTATACAGTAGAACTGAGTTTCCACCATCATAATCATACCTGCGATCATGATCATCCTCCTAAACCCACTGCTACAAATTGGCAATTTTGGCTTACCAATCGCCGAGGACAAAGCGTTATTCTCGCAGGTATGGGGTTATTATTGGGCTTAATCGCTCAAGGTTTGGCGCTACCAATTTGGCTAGCACGGGCTTTTTATGGCATTGGTATTATAGTGGCTGGTTATCCCATTGCTAGGGCTGGGTTGTTTGAGTTGCGTTTGCGCCGTGCAGATATGAATCTGCTGATGACTATTTCGGTAATTGGAGCAGTAGCATTAGGCGATTGGTTAGAAGCGGCCTTGGTTGTGTTCTTATTTTCCTTGGGTACAACTTTACAAGTTTTCACCTTTGGTCGCACCCGCAACGCCATTCGGGGCTTGATGGATTTGACACCACCCACAGCTACCGTGCAGCGAAACGATCAAGAAATGACAGTTGCCGTTGAAAATATTCAAGTAGGGGAAATTTTGACGATTCGGCCGGGACAGCGTGTGGCACTAGATGGTGTAGTAACTTCTGGTGCAAGTGCCATTGACCAGTCTCCCATTACTGGAGAGTCAATTCCCGAAGATAAAGCCCCAGGAGATTCTGTGTTTGCGGGAACTTTGAATCAAACAGGCTTTTTGACAGTGAAAGTTACCCATGCTGCCAGTGATACAACTGTTGCGAAAATTATTCATCTTGTCGAAGAAGCTCAATCTAGCCGCGCCCCTACACAGCAATGGGTAGATAAGTTTGCCCAAATCTATACACCCATTGTAATTTTGAGTGCGATCGCTATTACTTTAATTCCCCCTGTGATATTTGCTCAACCTTTTAATGTTTGGTTATATCGGGCATTAGTAATGTTAGTGATTGCTTGTCCCTGTGCCTTAGTGATTTCTACCCCAGTTTCTATTGTTAGCGCTATTGGTGCGGCAACTCGTCAGGGTGTTTTATTTAAAGGTGGTCATGCATTAGAGACAGCCGGACATTTAACGAGTTTAGCTTTTGATAAAACAGGAACTTTAACCCAAGGAGAACCCGTACTGCAAAAGGTGTATGAGTTGGGAGAAGCCAGTGCAGATTTTGTATTATTAATTGCTGCGGCTTTAGAGCAACAATCTGAACATCCTTTAGGTAAGGCAATTGTAGCTACAGCCAAAGCCCAAAAATTAAAGTTAGAAACTATTGAAAATTTTACAGCTTATCCTGGTAAAGGCGTTACCGCGCAATTTGGTGAAAATCTTTATTTAGTGGGAAACCTACGGTTATTTGCCGAGTTTGACATTGCTTTATCACCAGCCGCGACATCTCTATTAATAGAAGTCGAAAGTTTAGGACAAACACCTGTTTTAGTAGGCAATAGCCAGAGTTTATTAGGAATAATTGCCTTAGCAGATGGCTTGCGGCTAGAAGCAGCACCGGCTATACAAATGTTGCAACGGCTAAAAATGCGACATTTAATTATGTTAACAGGCGATCGCACCGCAGTTGCCCAACGAATTGCCCAACAAGTTGGCATTAAAGAATATCAAGCAGAACTGCTACCAGAAGACAAACTGCAAGTAATTCAACAGCTGCGGCAATCGGGAGTAGTAGGAATGGTAGGTGATGGTATCAACGATGCACCAGCCTTAGCAGCAGCAGATATTAGTTTTGCAGTTGGTGGTATTGATATTGCTTTAGAAACAGCAGATGTAATTTTAGTAAGCAGTGATCTTAGAAAATTAGCTTATGCAGTCAACTTAAGTTGCCGCACGGTATCAGTAATTCAACAAAATGTTGTCTTTTCTCTAGTTACAAAAGGACTATTTTTATTATTAGGGACTTTTGGTTTTGTCGGGTTAGCGATCGCGGTATTAGCTGATACAGGCACTTCCTTATTAGTCACAGCAAATGGCATGAGATTGTTTAGAGATCAAGCTGGGGAAGAGTAGAGACAGTTGAACTACTCATAGTTTAATGAAATATAGCTCTAGAAAGTCAGTTTAGAGTAGTCTGGCTGACGGGCGATCGCGATCGCTTTTAATAGAAGTAAGTATTCAGTTGCTACAGTCGAAGTAAAAACTACTAAGCTGGTAGATAGCACGTTAACACTTTACCAGAAATACCGAATCGCATTCATCGGCGGTTCCAACTTCTTCATTGGCGAACTACCTGTAACTACATTATGTTTGATGCTCTATCTGATCGTTTAGAATCTGCCTGGAAAAAACTACGGGGGCAGGACAAAATATCTCAATCCAATATTCAAGACGCTTTGCGGGAAGTGCGCCGCGCCTTGTTGGAAGCAGATGTCAACCTCCAGGTAGTTAAAGATTTTATTAGCGAAGTCGAAGCCAAAGCACAAGGAGCCGATGTGGTGGCTGGCGTGCGGTCTGACCAGCAATTCATCAAAATTGTTCACGATGAATTGGTGCAGGTAATGGGGGCAGAAAATGTCCCGCTGGCGGAAACTGAGGAGCAGCCTACCATTGTCCTGATGGCTGGGTTACAAGGTACTGGTAAAACCACAGCTACCGCCAAGTTAGCTTTACATTTACGTAAATTAGATCGCAGCTGTTTGTTAGTAGCAACAGACGTATATCGCCCAGCCGCAATCGATCAACTGGTGACATTAGGTAAGCAAATTGATGTGCCGGTTTTTGAGATGGGAAGCGATGCTGACCCAGTAGAAATTGCCCGCCAGGGCGTAGAGCGTGGTAGGGCAGAAGGTGTCAATACAGTAATTATCGATACTGCTGGTCGCCTGCAAATTGACGAAGATATGATGGGGGAGCTAGCCCGGATTAAACAAACAGTCCAACCCCATGAAACTTTGTTGGTGGTGGACTCCATGACTGGTCAAGAGGCAGCAAATCTCACTCGCACCTTTCACGAACAAATTGGGATTACCGGGGCAATTCTCACCAAAATGGATGGTGATAGCCGCGGTGGTGCAGCCTTATCTGTACGGCAGATTTCGGGAGCGCCGATTAAATTTGTGGGTGTCGGTGAAAAAGTCGAGGCTTTGCAACCATTTTATCCCGATCGCATGGCATCGCGGATTCTGGGAATGGGCGATGTCTTAACCTTGGTAGAAAAAGCCCAAGAAGAAATTGATCTAGCAGATGCCGAGAAAATGCAGGAGAAAATCCTGTCAGCAAAATTTGACTTTACCGACTTTCTTAAACAACTGCGCCTGTTGAAAAATATGGGTTCCCTGGGCGGCATCATGAAGATGATTCCAGGGATGGGCAAGCTTTCAGACGACCAACTCAAGCAGGGAGAAACCCAGCTAAAACGCTGTGAGTCGATGATTAATTCCATGACTCGTCAAGAACGTCAAGACCCTGATTTATTGGCAAGTTCTCCTAGTCGGCGGCGGCGGATTGCTTCTGGGTCTGGTTATAGAGAATCGGATGTGAGTAAACTAGTTGCAGATTTCCAAAAAATGCGATCGCTTATGCAGCAAATGGGTCAAGGTCAAATGCCAGGAATGCCAGGAATGTTTGGCGGCGGCATGGGTAACGCCTTCGCAGGTGGAGGTAATCGCCCCCCTGCCCCAGGATGGCGCGGTTATAACAGCGGTGCAAGCACTAAAAAGAAAAAAAGTAAAGAGAAAAAGAAAAAAGGTTTTGGCAATCTTTAGTTAAACGCCACAAAGAAGCAGGGGAGCAGGGAGCAGGGAGAAAAGGAGAGAAGTGCGGTCTTGGGGTCTCCCCAAGTGGAGCAACTTCTCCCAAGGGGAGACGCTACGCGAACGGGAGAAAGAG
>JBBSOP010000389.1:0-5131 GCA_038259655.1 Chroococcales cyanobacterium | reverse complement strand
TTTATTATTGATATCAACACAGCTAGCATGGAGAACTAGCAGCCCTCGCTGGCGCAGCAGTACACACAATATCGGCCCTAAAACTAAGTTGCGGAGTAAAGCTACTTCTATCCCAGGTAACGTATCAATAATAACTTCACGTCCCTGTGATATGAAAAATTTACCAACTCCTGCAATATCTCCTAAAAAATTGCTACCTTGATCAAATTTCGTCTCAGTTACAGCACTACTAATCTTACCAAACCGTACAATAACATCTGGATTACCCTGACTCTCAATCAATTCAGGCAAGAGCAACTCAGAAGCAATGCATAAATTGTATGCTTGATAAACTTTCATATCCTCTTTGCGACTCCCTTCGGGTTCACCAGTCGCCTACGGAGGGAAACCCTCCCGCAGCGCTGGTTCACTGCGACTCTGCGTGATAAAAATCTATATTTGAGGAAATGCCGCAGGGACATACCATAAGTTTGGTGATGTCCCTGCGGCAATCTACCTAAATCGTTTTACTCCAAAAATTCTGCAATTTTCAGAATGGATACTACCTATTGGTAGAAGTCGATAGAACCGTCACCAGTAGCTGCTTGTCCAGTCGCAGGGTTGGTTGCGGGACTAGAACTACCGCTAAAGAACAAGAAATCATTTTTATCGGCTTTGCCAAACAGCTGGGTAATTTCTTCAACATTGCCATGAGTTGTTAAAGTGGGTGTGCTGTATGCTTTTTTCATGATTAAAACTCCTCAATTTGATGTTGTATGTGTATTTTGGGGCAGTACCCCTAAGATTTGGACTTACTAGTGTATTGAGGTAGCAGAAGGTACTGCCAGCCACAGCTACAACCTGCCAAGCTGGATTTATAGCATCACTTGCTTGTAGTCGAGCCACAAAGCTAAGGTGACTGCTTGCCAAACAGCCATGCTATCTGCATCGTTAACTTGATTATCGGCTGATATCAACCGTTGATAAGCTCCACGCAGAAAATCTATATCTATAAACTTTTCGATGTTTCCTAGTCGATTTAACATCACTTCATCTAAAATATGGCGATCGCGTTTTAACAATCCATCGATAAAATTTGCTGTTAAATCAGTTTTTCCCCCCCGCCATTGCACCTCTTTGGGCAAAATACCTTCTAAAGCCCGACGCATCACCATTCGCCCCCAGCCTTGGGATAGTTTTTGCTCAGATGGTAATGCGAGACAAAATTCGATTAATCGCTTATCCATAAAGGGATGACGAGCTTCTAAAGAAAACATCGCAGCGTATTGATCCATCTGCTCTAAGGTGTAGGTTAACAACCCTTGGGTGAGACTAAGCCATTGATCCTGTTTTACTGTTAGAGGTGGTTCGCTAGAACCTGCTAATATCTGCATACGCTCATCTAAACGAATGCGCTTTGCAAAGTCAGGATTAATTAGATCGCAAGATTTATCTTGTCTGCGTCGCCAAAGTTGCGAGACTTGCTCTAACAGAGGTTTAATTCCGTGATGAATCAGCAATAATTTACGGGAAACACCGAAATGCTGGTGAATTTGTTGTACTCCTTGAGCAAACGCTATCCACCGCCATTGTTTTGCTAAATCCCGCAGATATGGCAAACCATAACTTTGCAAGATAGCGGCGGGTGAGACATTGTGGTGGGGTGATAAAGCTTTAACTTCTTGAGCAAAAGTTTTCCACTTTCCTTGATGTATCAGTTCAGTTAATCTATTTGTGCCGTGGCCAACAGTAGTATCGCCATCAAACCCATCAAGACAAATCCGCAGCCCCAT
The DNA here is from genome assembly GCA_038259655.1 of Chroococcales cyanobacterium. Classification (GTDB taxonomy): domain Bacteria; phylum Cyanobacteriota; class Cyanobacteriia; order Cyanobacteriales; family Nostocaceae; genus Halotia. Next base: position 3,359 of record JBBSOP010000389.1, on the reverse strand, counting down.
TTGTTGAGAAATCCGGTTTAAGTTCCAAGGATAAAAATGACTAGGGCCTAGTAAAGCTTCATCTTCATACTGGAATATCTGATCTAAATCAGTTAAAGGACTAAATTGATCACCATAAATATAGTGAGGAATGAAGCCCCCTTGTTCAAGGACTGCATTAATAAAGGGACGCTCGTCACATTCAGTAATTTGGTCGAAAATAGTTGAGATGGTGTGTAGTTGAGTTTTTCCTGCTTTCTTTAATAGATCCCTTGCTACACAAGTAACAGCAGAAGAATCTAATCCACCGCTTAAATGAGTAGCGATCGCAAAGGCGCTACGTAAGCGACAATTAACAGCCTCTGTAAAAATTTTCCGAAATTCTTCTGCATAAGCTGTATTTGACTCTAACTGTAATTCTCGCTGAGAATCAAGTGACCAATATGACCAAATATATATGCCTGACTGATTGACAACTAAACTGTGAGCCGGAGGTAGTCGCAAAATATCTTGGTAAGTAGTGATGGCTTGATCTGACATCGTTAATGTCAAATAGTCAGCAATTCTGACTTCGTTTAATCGCCGTGGTACATCCGGTACACAAAATAGTGCTTTAATTTCTGAGGCGAATAAAAAAATTTGATTGGGTTGGTAATAATAATAAAAAGGCTTAATTCCAAAATGATCTCTGGCACAGAATAGAGATTGTTGGCTTTGATCCCAAATAGCAAAGGCGAAGTCACCTAAAAGATACTCTGGACAAGACTCGCCCCACTTTTCATAAGCAGCTAATATAAATTCGCTATCTGTAATTTTTTCTATCGGACGCTCAGGCAGTGTTAATAATGTCATTAATTGATCGCGATTATCAATGCGAGCATCCGCAGTAATTACGAGATTTCCTGCTTGATTAATTAAAGGTAGTTTCTCTATTAAGGATTCAGGAGTTGTCCATAGCATCCGATGACCAAAACCCACAAATTCTTCAACCCAGATATCTGCATGATCGGGACCTCTATGTGCAAGTATCTCAACCATCTTTTCTAGGTGTTGATGATTGACAGGATGACTATTGAGATCATAAATACCCATGATGCCACTCATAATTTCACTCCTTCAAGGGATGGTAGTGGCATATAACGAGAAAGGTCTTGGAGATTACCCATAACAACCCATCCTTGATACTCGATCCAGGCATGAGCTTCTAGCTTTCCGGTTTCTCCTTTGGCAACACCAATCCGCAGTTCAGGAGATTGCCCATATTGATTCATCAATACTTGGGTAGTCAATGCACGTGCCAGACATTTTACACCTGGTACATAACGAGTTGAGGCGTTGACAGCCCAGACAATTTTACCTACAGTGACTTTGCTAGTAGAGAGCGATCGCTCATCCGGCTGACTAATTTTTGTGACAAGTTTGAGTAAAGTGTTAAACCGTAATAAAGATAGCCCTAGTCTAATGGCTATTAGTAAAACTAAGGTTTTGATTAAAAAATAGCGATCGCCTGCACTCAAGCGCAGGAAATTACGCACTCGTCTCATTTTTAACCTCAATTAGTCCAGCAGCTAACAGGTCTTTTAGTAAGGCTATGAGGTCGCGATCGCAACGTTCAACTTCAACTTCATACTCTTCTAAAAGAATACGCTGAATATCTTTCACAGACTTTGGTTCTTGAATCAAAGTCCAGATCCGTGCGCCTATTTCGTTGAGTCCATGATAGATTCCAGTCTTGAGATGAAGAATCACTGCTTCACCACCGATATCTGAAAAGATTTGTTCCCTATCTGCTACTACAATCGAAGAGTCTGAGATACGGATATCTGGTTCTGTAAACTTCATCTTTTCTCAATTTCCTGTGACTATCTTTTCCAGACTTGGCACACTTTACTTACATATAGCAGTCTGAAGTTATCCATGAATATCTCTCTTTAGTATTTAATTTAGACAATATAAAGAGATTTAACTCAAAGGTATTTGTTCTCCTAGCTTTTGTCTGTACAGTATTGGATATATAAGGAATATTACTTATTGTATCTAAAAAATTATTCTATATTACGTGTATGGCTTTTTCAAAATAGATTCATGGAAATAACACAAATATGTCATTTTTTTATGAAGTACAAATAAAGCTATACAGTCGTTATGTGGTTATTAATTGACTGTACATACACATAACATGATTATCACGATACCCCGTATTAGGCAGTCAATACTTAAATTTATTACTGATTATTTAAGTATTCATTTGATATCGATTTTTATGTCAGGAAATATAATAAGAACTTATTAAAAAAATGACTTTTAAAAAGATTATATGATTGAGGCTGAGTCAGATCACAATCTTGATCAAACCTAAAATCCCAAATTAATCAGACGAAATAATATACCATCTGCTAACTTAACTATGGTATTTATTTAGAATTTGCTCTCAAACTACTTGACATTACCCTAGGATAAACTGCTATATTAGTTAGGACGTTGACGTTGGGGCGTAGCCAAGTGGTAAGGCAGCGGGTTTTGGTCCCGCCACTCCTAGGTTCGAATCCTAGCGCCCCAGTATAGAGAAGGGTAAGATATATGCCCTTCTTTTTTTATTTCCTTAAAAATTAAGTAGACAACAAACACAGTATACTCAGAGTTAGCTCGCCCTTTGATAATTGGCTGAGTATAAGCACTATACAGTTTTAATTCCCTAGCTAGGTGCGCGCACAAGTTTATTCTAGGCAATGTTACTGTAGTTGTATTGCATCGCTCCTTGTTAGCCTGTATCTTCAAAGAAGATTGTAGTCACAATTATGGGCATACTAGCCCGCGTTTAAAAAAAAATAACATTTTGGTTGTTTGGACTATATAATAATCAGTCAAATCACTAGTTTACATAAATACAACGACAGTCAAGGCGATCGCTGACAAGTCCGACTACCTAATACATACCGAATATTGTATCGGAGTGTTCGTCTGTTTAATAAAGTTTTGGTAGTTTAGTTTACAAACATTATGCTGAAGTCAGAGAAATACCCTCACCTATTGTTAAATACTAAAGCTGCTCAGTTCAAAGAAAGTGACGAGGGTGGGTTGAATCTGGGTCAAGTAGCAGCAGTTTTACGCCGCCGAATCTTCTTAATTATAGGTATAACAGGCCTCGTAGCAACGGCAGCGGTGTTGAAAGCAGAAACAGACCCTCCAGTATATCAAGGGACGTTTGACATTTTAACCAAGCCTGTGACTGGTGAAAGTAAGGTAATAGCTGATGTCCCTCAAGCCATTAATTCTCAAGATGGGGGAGGTGCTGATTCTAAAAACTCAATTGTTACCACGATCGCAGTTTTACAAAGTCCGCGCGTCCTCGACCCCATTATTGAAAAACTGCAATCTAA
>JBBSOP010000388.1:0-5133 GCA_038259655.1 Chroococcales cyanobacterium | reverse complement strand
GATTTTAGCAAAGCGATCGCCCTCAAGCCTGGATATACTGAGGCTTACTTACAGCGAGGTATTCTCCACCGTCGACTCAAACTAAAACAAGCAGCAATTAAAGATTTTAATGCCATCATTGAAATTAATCCTAACGATCCTAAGGCTTATTTTCAAAGAGGTTTAACTCAATCTCTGAATAAACAAAAAGCGGCTGCAATTAATGATTACACCAACGCGATTAACCTTAACTCTAAATATATAGAAGCTTACCTTCATCGTGGTGATATTTACAGTGAGCTAGACAATAAAGTAGAAGCTACTGTAGACTACAACATGGTTTTACAAATTAATCCTAAATTGACTGTAGCTTACATTCACCGAGGTACTCATCTCTTATCTTTTGGAGATTATCAAGGAGCAATCAAAGATTATACCCAAGCAATCAAACTAGAGCCTAATAACGCTGCGGTTTACAATAACCGTGGTAACGCCTATCTCTACATGGGAAATAAAAAAGCAGCACACCAAGATTATACCAAGGCGATCGCCATTAATTCTAACTATGGTTTAGCTTATTACAACCGAGGTATCACTCGCGCCAAATTGGGGAATAAAAAGGAAGCAGTTGCAGATTTTCAAAAAGCAGCACAATTGTTTAAAAATAAAGGAGATAAAAATAGTTATAAAGATGCTCAAAGAGAACTTAAAAATCTCCGAAAATAAAGAATATTTATAAATAATTGCTGTTTAAGTAAAGAATTTGGTTTTGATATTCATCATCAAAAGATGCTTCAGCGATTAAAATTAATTTATCAATAGCCTGACCAATAGTTAATTTATCATTTAAAATAAAAATACCTGGTATATGACGACCTAGCGCGATATGTTCAGCTAAATGAACAGGCATAAATGTGCGATTATTTGTGACTAAAATAAACTTATATTCCTCACACCAGCATCATATTTCTGGATCTAATGTACTTTTAATTGGCAAATGCTATAACTTGCAAATTGATTTGAGAACTTGTAACAACTCAATAGAAGAATCAGAGCGAGTTATATCTAGTTTTGGCAAGAGTTGATAAATTGCAGGATTCCCTGGTTGCATATAAACAAACTGATAATCCATACCGTTAGTAGTCAAACCCCAAACTGATGTTTGATTTTCTAAACTTTTGTATATATATGTGAGTAATTGTGGTAAACCTTCTAAAGCATTAAAACTACTGTTTTTAGATTCAATGACTAAGATCCAAAAAAACGTATTACTTGCCCTCTCTTGAGACTTGTTAACAGCTAAAACATCCATTCTCCCTTTGATCTTTGTATCTTCATCTTCGACAGATATTTCAGCAATATTTTCTTCTAAAGTAATTTTGATATTAGGTTGATAAAATCCAGCTAACTTCATTAATGGTGCAAGAAAGAGAAACTTGATTTGCCCTTCAGAAATTTTATCTGCTGCATAGTAACTGCGAAAAATATTACGAACTTGTAACAATTCTTGTTTTTCAAATTCTGTTAGAGGTTCCAAAGATAGTAATGATGTAATTGAGTCATTTAGTTGCTCTTCCAATTTCAAAAAGCGTTGAACATCTTCTAACCTAAGATTACTTGCATCTAAAGTAGTAGTCATAAATTTATTTATTGGCGGTTTATTTTCATTGAATTAATGCACTATTTTAAGTGTGCCACACCAATATTAAAAAATAACAGGATTATATAGCAATCCGTAATCAATCGTGAGAAAATACGTAGGAGAGCAGAAGTAGTTTTAATAACCAAAGTTAGGGTGCGGCAATGTGGATGCGATCGCTAGAAAGAAGCACGTATTAGTTGCAAAAAAACTCAAGCTCACAATCTCAGAAAGTTTCAATTACCCTGAATTTAATGTCTAAAGCGATCATCTTGCATCCGGGCAATTATACAGTGCATAACTGTAACTTCATTTACAATTCGGTCTAATTCTGTGGAAATGGGAGTTTGTTCTCGAACAGCTTGTAATGTAGGAGTTAAATGTTGAGAATTTGTACCAATCTCTGATAACCGAGCAGTATGTAGCTGCTCAATTTGGTTGTGAATTGCTTCTAGATGAATATCCAATGCTGGCAATGGTTGGGGTGGTTGTCCCTGTTTGAGGGCATCTGCTAAGTTTTCCAAAACTTGGATAATGGTGTCGGTAAGTTGCTGAAGTTCAGTAAATTGGTTATCGCTACTAAATTCTTGGATGTGTTCTGCCAAAGTTGTCACCGAACTGAAAAAGCCACGAATATAAAGTATCAGCGTCATTACAGGTTCGATTTCTCCCTGAATATGGCGGGGTTCGCTAAATAACCGTTGCGCGGCAGCGGCAGCGTTGGCATTTTCTAGTGCTGCTTGATGACGTAGTTTATCAATAGAATCAGTAGACGCATCCTGCTGTGGATGAAGATAGTTAGTGATAATTTGTTGAAAATAGGCGAGATTTGCTCGAATTGTCTTTTCCAGTTGTCCAGGAAGTTGGCGACGTTCCCAACTAGGAAAAAGCAAATAGCTGCCAAGCAGTGCTAAAGCACCACCAGCCAGGCTATCGATAATACGCAATAATCCCACCTTCCAATCACCTGCATTAATTATGTTGAGTAGTAAGATGATGGCGGGAGTGAGCAGAATGATAAATATACTGTAGCTCAACGATCGCACCGACATGGCAACAAATACAAGCATTAGTAAACAGACTGCGATCGCCACTTGATTCTTAATCAGTAAGACTAGGATAATGCCAATAATTCCGCCCAAAATCGTACCGATAACTCGTTGTAGCGTTGTTTGGGAAGTTCCACCAAAGTTCGGCTTCAGTGCAACTACAACTGTGAGGGTGATCCAGTAACCTCTGGGTAATTGTAATACCGAGGCAATTAATTCAGCGAGTGTTGTGATCAATGCTAGACGCAAAGCATGGCGAAACAAAACTGAATCAAAAGTTAGGTTATAGTGCAACGTGTCGATGATTGAAGAACTATCTGGCTGTGCTGGGGGAGAAATGTATTGCCGAACAATACTGCGCCGTGTTCCCTGGTTTAAATCTGTAATGATATCTGCATCAATATGAACTTGTTGTGCCAATTTTGTCAGACTGGTGACTATCTTGCTCAGGCTAACAAGATGGAAATACTCATCTGTTTGAGCATTGATTGTTTGATGAACAACTTGCGCGCGTATAACTTCCCACTGGTGTTTCAGTGCTTCAACCGTCCGATCAAGATCACCCAGGTGAACTAATTTTTTTCTTTTGGTAATTACTTGTGAAAACATTTGCACAGCGATTGTCAATTGTTCCATCACTTGCTGGATTTCTCTTTGTAATCGAGAAAATAGTTGACGTTCAGATGCGATCGCCAACAGTTCGGTCAATGCGACAATAGAGTTAACAATTTGATTCGCATCCTCAATTAACACGAGTAACTGATTTGCGCGCAGATTAATTCCTTTTTGATTAGTCCATACTGTTGTCCAAACGCTACGAGCAGACGTTAAGTCTTGGATGACGGTATCTTGTGCTTGCAAAAATTGCTGTGTCCACTCTTGATGATCCTGCTGGGGATTTAGTGTTCTCTGGCTTGCCAATTCCACAAACTTGCTTAACGAGCGATAACATGTAGCGACAACTTGTACTGTAGGTGCATCCTTACGTACAAACCAAAGTCCTAATGATAATATCGTTGTCCATATTCCACCAGCCAGACATAAAGTGCAGTTTTGAATCAGAGTAGACCAATTAGAAAAGGAAGCAAATTTAGCTAGCGAGATCACAAACATAATTGAAGTGACCAAACCAATAGAGGCAGCCACGTTGCCATACAGACCAGCTAAGCTTGCTATAAATATTACCAAGAAAGTCGTCAGTATGGAAAACCAAAGATGACCACCTACCAGACTTGCAATTAAGTAAACTGTAGTCACTGCAATCGTAGCCCCTATCATCGCTATTATCTTTTGGCGATAGGCTCCATCAACATTCACTATTCCCACAAACCAAGCTGCGATAGTAGCGATCGCGCTTTCAGCAGTATGACCAGTAATCATTCCCACTCCAATCGGCCCACTCAGGATCAAAAGGCTACGCAATCCTGCGAAAATGTCAGGTCTCTCTGGCTTGATCTGAAACTGCTGCAACAACCAACTGAGAGGATTTGTATCTGTAGATGGCATTATTAAGCTGGCGACTATAAATAAAAAAAGTAAAAATAAATCGCTTCTTACAGAATTTTAGCTGTAGTCTCTTACTTAGGCATACTTTCTGGACTTTTTTGGAGATTGAGCAACTCTTGACTCCACTGTAAACTCTGGTATTTCCTGGAGTTCAGCCTCGTTCAAACTATACTGTTCACAAACCAAACTCAGACGATTTCCAGATGTTTTTACTGCATTAACAGAGTGAGTTAAATCACCTTGAAAATAAAGTAATGTATTGATTTGTGGCTTAATTTGCCCAAGTTGACGTTTGTGCGATCGCAGTACTAATTCTCCCCCTTCCATGTCTGGAGGTACGCGCACATAAAGAACGCTTACAACCGCGGGTGGTTCAACAGTTTTACAGTATGAACGCAAAGAGCGATCAATATGGGGATCAACGCGGGAGCCTTCTTTTAGTAGTAAAGGATTGAGGTAAAAAGCATTGCAGTTAGTCTGGAGGGCTAAATCTAAGTACGGCTTGAAGTAAGGGAATTTTTGCTCTACTTTAGAGAGGTGCGATCGTGTAAATACTACAGAAAATCCTTTTGTTCCGACAAAATCGCGGTTGAGGTTGTTGATAGCAAAGTAAGGACAAGCATGGATTTCTCCCCACAAGTTGTTGAGGTAATCGTTGGGGAAGGCGTTGAATTGTTGTTGATAGTGTTTCACTTAGAGGTTGTTTAATAAGTCTAATATATTTGGAAGTCGCGACTGCACAGACACAAGCCATCTACGTGGGTTCAACGATATAGGATATTGTAAGAATATCAGAGAGAAATAAAGTAACATTAGGCACAATTAAACATCAGCCATCAGCCATCCCAGGCTTGCCCATCAGCATAATCAATCTCCAGACACTTGCTGTATTGTTCACATTTTGTTACAAAAGTACAAAGAACTTCTAGAGACTAAAACCAAATGTTCGGCGGACTTACT
>JBBSOP010000387.1:0-5212 GCA_038259655.1 Chroococcales cyanobacterium | reverse complement strand
AGGTCGCCCAGCGCCAGGAGCCTAACACAACGACCGGATTATGAAAGCTGAAGCACTGAAAAAGCGACTCGATAAAAATCGTCCAATGACTACAATCACAATTCGCATTCCCGAAGATGTCATTGAAGATTTAAAAAGAATAGCACCATTACTAGGATTTTCTGGCTATCAGCCGTTAGTTCGTGCCTATATTGGGCAAGGGCTAAGAGTTGATCTGGAACGACTGGAGGGGGATAGTATCTCAGCACTGATTGCTAGCTTGAAGCGTCACGGTGTTAGCGATGAGGTTATCCATGATGCTCTCAGCGATGTTGCTCAAGGATAGTTTATTACAGTTGCAGTCAGCAGTATAGTTGAAAGTTTATCAATAGCGATCGCTCAATAAGGATAATCTGCATTATGAAAAATATTGAGTTGACGCAAGGAAAAACTACATATTCAGAAAGTACCACTCTAGAAGAGTTTTTAAAACTTCCATATATTGAGGAGTCACCAGCTTGGGAATATATTAGTGGAGAGGCAATTCAAAAACCAATGGGAGGAGGTAAACACAGCTTATTGCAAAAACGTTTAGTTGCAGTAATTGATGCGTTGGGCAGTAACTATGAAGCTTTTCCGGAATTGCGCTGTACCTGCGGTAATCGTTCAGTAGTTCCTGATGTGGTTGTTATCTCCACTAATCAACTACCACTGGATAAAAACGGTGAGATTATCAGCAGTGGTATTGATTTTGCACCCGCTTGGGTAATAGAAATTCTTTCGCCTGCTCAAAGTCAAACTAAAGTAACCGGCAATATTTTACACTGTTTGAGAAATGGCAGTCAGCTAGGATGGTTGATTGATCCAAGTGAGCGCTCTATTTTAGTTTATCAACCTAATTCCTTACCAGATTTGTTATCAGGACAAGATATATTACCAGTCTTAGAAGATATGAGTTTGAGGCTATCTGTAGAGGAAATTTTTGGTTGGTTACAGCGTCAACTTTGACTGGTTGTTGTGACATCAATTCTATAACCACACAAGCCAAGTGCTACCTCCAGCAACTTGAGGTGTCCTCATAATGGGGAAGCTATTAGAGCATTTCGTCGAGAGATTTAACGCGATCGCTATTGAGCAGTTAATAAGACGGTTTTAGAGCGTATAAAACCTACTCAGTTTTGTTTTTGCTGAGCAATTTGCCAAGACTTTGCCAAAAGATACAAAAAAATGTCACAATTTTTGCCAAGATATATAATATTATTTCCCAAAAATTCACTTGGCAAGAATCAGCATGAGTGAAAAATTAATGGAAGGCAACGGGAAAGCTTTTCTCGTTTTGCTTTTGCCAATCTCGTTTTTGATTATTTTTCTAGTTTCCACTTGGAAAGCTCTACTGGTGTTAATTTTGCTGGCCCTTGGTTTCAATCTTTGGCAGCAATATCGATGGCAACAGTGGTGTCAGCAAGTTAACCCAATTTTCCATCAACTAATTCGGGAAAACCAGGGTCAAATAACGCCGATGGACTTGGCAATTAAGGGCAGTTTTTCTGGGTCAGTTGCCAAACGTTACCTAGATAACAAAGCTGCTGAATTTGGTGCCAGTCTACGGAACTCTGAAGAAGGAGGTGAAGTTTATTACTTTATAACTGCCAGTATTTTAGGCAGCATACTTGATAGTAGCGAGCCTGTGAAAAAACTTCCGGCTCAACCAGTGACCAAAACTGCGCGATCGCTTCTGGAACCACCGCCACCACAACCACTGGAGGAGGAACCAGAAACGGAATTAGTAACGCCAGCAAACCATACAGAAGCACAACGATCGCTAAAACAGCAGTTAGTTTTTGGCTCTCTGATTCAATCAGAACTAGCCAAGCGGCTAAATGTTTATTCCAGCACAGTCTATAAACGACGAAACGATCCAGAGTTTCCAGAGTGGAGTCGCAGCAAAGATCCAGACGGCATTGCTTGGACTTTCTCTGAAAAAAACAAGGAATTTTTCCCACTAGAGGAGGAAAGCAAAAATTAAAGTTTTAGAGGCAAAATCAAGTATTTTTACTTATGTTTTTTGCTTCTAAGCCTACAGCTGCGGTGATGGAACTGAAGTTATGTTCTTCTAACTTAGAAAGCAAACCCTTGAGAATCTGGCGTACCATCATCGGGCCTTCATAAATCCAGCCTGTATAAACCTGGATCAAACTAGCACCAGCAGTAATTTTTTCCCAAGCGTCTTCAGTGGAAAATATGCCACCAACGCCGATGATTGGGATTTTTCCTTGGGTTTGCTGCCAAATAAACCGAATTACCTCAGTGGAGCGATCGCGTAATGGCATACCGCTAATTCCGCCAGCTTCATCCTGGGGTGATTTGCCTGTTTGGCTAATAATTTGAGTTTGCAATTTATCACGGCTAATGGTGGTATTGGTGGCAATAATTCCGGCTAATTGGTAGGTCTTAGCTAAAGAAATAATATCGGCGATCGCTTCCCATTCCAAGTCAGGCGCTATCTTGACAAAAATCGGCTTTTGGTATTGATTTTCATTTTGCAATAAATCTAAGATGGCACTGAGCATGGCAGCATCTTGGAGCGATCGCAATCCTGGTGTATTGGGTGAAGAGACATTAACTACAAAATAGTCGCCCAACTCTTTGAGTAAGCGAAAACTATTCAGATAATCTTCTGCTGCCGCCTCTAAAGGCGTAACCTTAGATTTACCTAAATTTATACCAATCGGTATTGGCCAGCCTAACTCTTGCTGGCTTTTTGCTAATCGTGCGGCCATTGCTGCTGCTCCTTTATTATTAAAACCCATGCGGTTGAGAGCAGCTTTATCCATCGGTAAGCGAAACAAGCGAGGACGGGGATTTCCTGGTTGAGCTACAAACGTGACAGTACCCAATTCTGCAAAGCCAAAACCCAGGCTCGACCAAATATTAGCCGCCATGCCATCTTTATCAAATCCAGCCGCTAAACCTAAAGGGTTGGGAAATTGTAAGCCGAATAAAGTTTGTGCTAAACGTGAGTCTTTTAGACACAAAGATTTTTGTAGACTTCGGTTTACCCAGCTAGCGTTTGTTTGTGAAAGCCAGCTTAAACTCCGAATTGTCTGCTGATGTAGCCACTCTGGATCTGTTTTTGCTAGATCGAACAAAAGTGGACGAATTGCAACTTGATAAATATCCAACAGATTATTACTCAGAGTAGTTTTCTGGGCATCTTATATAGTACAAGTTATGTAACCAATAATCAGATGGGGCAGCCACAAAAAACAATAGCCGCCGAACAGCAGATCCAAGCCTTGGGATATGTCCTGCAAAGCCTCAGGGAACAGGATGATGTTGAAGTTCTGATTAAAACTACTATTTCTTATATTCAACAGCAGTTTGATTACAGTTTGATTTGGATTGCGACTTACGATCGCCTGAAACACTCATTGTTTGGTCAAGGCGGCATAACACCTGATCGTGACACCAAATTGTTATATAAACGAGTTGTCCTCAACCCAGGCGATTTATTAGAGCAAGTAGTAATAGAACAGCGTCCTTTAGGATTAGCAGATTTACGAACTGAAATCCGTGCCGCAGTCTGGCAAGAAGTAGGTAGAAAATTCAACATCCAAGGAACGGTTTTTTTGCCAATTCGCTATAGAGACCGTTGTTTGGGTTTGCTGTTATTAGGTTCAGAACGCTGGGGTTATTTACTTCCAGCAGAAGCGAAAGCCAGGCTTTTGATAGTTTTGGGTGAGTTAGGAGCAGCACTTTATAGACATGAAATGGATTTGCAACAAAAGCAAACCAAGCGCCCTGATGAGCCATTATTAGAATTGCTAGAAAACTTACGCACTCTTAATAACTTAGATCAAAGACTCAAAGCAGTTGTAGAGACAACACATCAATTTGTCTCTCCCAACCGCACAAGCGTTTACTGGTTTGAGCGCCAAGGGCGTTACTTTTGGTGTCGAATGAGTAATCAGCTGATTAATATTGGTCGTGATTCTAGTCAGCAACCAGCAGCCGGCATGACAGTGCAGGAGTTGAGTGAGTTATATTATGCTTTGTCAATGAATCAAATTGTCTGGATTGGTGATGCCCGGAGTTCATTAGAAAGCCATTTTACAGCTAAATTGTTGCAACGTCTGCAAGTGCGATCGCTGTTGGCAGCTCCCATCATCTGGCAAAATGATTTATTAGGTTTTCTGGCAGTAGAAGGCAACGAACCTCGCATCTGGACAGAGACAGACAAGAATTTTGTCCAAAGTACGGCAGGATTAATTTCTTTGGTTGCTCCGATCGAAAGCATGGAAAGCACCATTAAAACAATCCAAGATGATACCCAGCTAACTAGTCAAGTTGCCCAAGCCATCTATAGCCATCATGATCTCCATGAAACTTTACGCAACTGTGCAATAAAAGTGTTAGCTCGACTAGCAGCTACTCGCTTTTTACTATTAAAATACAATCCCGAACAACATAATTATCAAATTCTATATCAAACTCAACCTCATAATCGCCGTCCTTTGACATTTGTCTTTAATGCTGTCAAAGAAATGGATCAGCAAATGTTAAAGTCTGCAACAACTGCGGTGGAGGTGGAGAACTTAAATGAAGATTTACGGTTTTTGAACTGGCGTTCCTCCTTAATAGAAAATAATGTGCGATCGCTTTTAGTTTGTAATTGTACTCAAGGTCATGCACCAGAAGCACTAGTACTGATTACTCACGAAACTCATCGAACTTGGACAACTCTAGAAAAGGAATTACTCTGGGTTGTCGCTCAACAAATCGGGGTGATTGTGCATCAATGGCAATTACAAAGTGATACAAAGCAACAGCAAAAAGTTTTACATGGTATTCAACAATGCTTATACACCCTAGAACAAGCCCAAAACGAAAAAACTGAAGTCAGAGAAAACCATTTAGAACGTACAGCATTAGAACAAATTGCATCTATTCTCAGTTGTCCTTTGACATTAATACTGTCTTGGTCTTCCGGCCAGACTCGTGCAGAAATTATCCCTGGATTAGTAACCGAGATGGGGTTTGGGATTGTTGCCAATGCATCTATATCTATTAAGGCTGAAGCTTTAATCCAGTGGGCGTTAGCTAAAGATGGTTATTTAAGTGTAAATGTAGATGATTTACCATCGGAAACTAAGAAATGGTTGAATGGTTCAAGCATCGGTCAAATTTTAGTTATGGCTTTACGTACTGCTACTGATTACGAACCGACAAGTGT
>JBBSOP010000386.1:0-5216 GCA_038259655.1 Chroococcales cyanobacterium | reverse complement strand
ATGTGCCTTTCTCTGCTGGGAACTCCATTTCTACGTCGGCGACATAAAACAGGCGCGGGTAGGTCGAACCTTCAAAATCGAGATTAAGAAAATGTCGTGTTGGACTGCTTGCACCGTCACAACCTACTAGGTATTGGGCTTCGACCGTCTGCGTTTCGCCGTTTGCAGCTTTAAGAACCGCTGTCACATTCTCCGCATCTTGCGTTAGGCTTTCCATTTCGGTCTGCCATTGAACATTTTTCCCGTTGTGTTGGAGATGCTCGTAAAGCAGATGTTCGTTTTTGCTTTGTTCATAAACAAGCATAAAAGGAAAAGGGCTGAGTTGTACGCCGAAGTCTGAAAAATCTATATTACTGCTGACTTTACCGTCATGCATCAAGATACCCTTCTGCACGATCTCCCCATTTTGGACGGCTTTTTGTGCCAAACCAACTTGGTCGTAAATCTCCAATGTGCGCGCATGAACGACTAAAGCCTTTGACAAATCGGTGACATTTTCTTTCTTGTCAAAGATCACAAAGTCAATGCCGTAACGTATCAATTGTACGGCTAGGGAAAGCCCAGTCGGTCCGGCTCCGACGATAATAACGTCTGTTTTAATTGTTGACTCCATAGTTTTAACCTCAGTTTTCAAAGTTAATCTTAGTTAGGGTGAGCGCTGATGCCATGCAGCAGTTGAGTAACTAACTCCACCCACGGGCGAATCGGCAGACGTGCTAGGTGTGTGGTTAACACTGTTCCAAGCAGCATTCTGGCAGTTAAGGCTGTATTGTGAGGACGTAATTCCCCCATCTCAACGCGCGTTTCTAGATAAGCCCCTAACGCCGCAATGCCTTCTCCCACGATCGCGTGCAAACAATCAGCAACTTCAGGGTTACTCTGGCTTTCGCGCACCATGAGGCGAAACAGCGATTCCTTGCGAACAAGCATCGCCGAAAAGCGCTCCGCCACATTCTGCAAAACGTGCGCCGCCGTCTCGCCATGTTCTACTAAAAGCAACGCGCGCAACTCCGGCAAAAAGCTGTGTCGCTCCCAGACCGCCCTAAGCAGCTCGCTTTTACTCGGAAAGTAATGATACAGCAGTCCTACTGCTACACCTTCCGCCGCCGCTATTTGCTTGATACTTGTTGCGTCGTAACCCTGCTGAGAAAACAGTGCCAACGCTGTATCTACTAGATTTTCTCGCCGCACGATCGCTTGTTGCTGCCGGGAACTTTTTGCTTGCATGTTTATTGACTGAACGCTCATTCAATAAAAACATAACACAACTTTTTGCTAGAACCAAAGGCAATGTAACAATGAAGATTAGCAAAAAGCAGCCGCGTCTCTGTAATTCAGCAGAGTATCAGGCTAATTTAATTTTGATTACAGTGATAAATTTTGTATTCGTAACCGTTGACTGCTGCTAAAGTTCGGGTCTCAGGAATACATTTTTTAACTTCTTTTGCTATGGGGGCATGAAAGTTTACCAGCCACAAATCAAACGGTTGCGGTAGTGTCTTTAATGTGTTTTCTAAAACAGTGGTAGAAGTCTGAGGATTTTGATCTTGATGGGCAAGTAAAAATAAGGGAGATAAAGAAGGATAATTTTGAATTTTCAACTCCCTAGCTATACCCATCATTTCCCCAATTTGGACATGGGTGATTTGGGTAGTAGCAATGAGTACTGGAACTTGGGATGTTTTTTGAATTAGTTGTAAGAAAAGGTCGGGACGATAGTATTTTTGATAGCCAAGATTACTAACAACTGTTACAGCACTGAAAAATCCCATCAACCAAATGAGGATTACGGCTTTTTTCCCATTGATTCCCCATCGTCCGATTTTTTCGGTTGACCCTGAGCGCAGTCGAAGGGTCAACTCTTGAGAACTTTGCCAACAAACTGCCAGACTCGCCCCTAGTAAAACAATGATAGCGGGAAAGTAAACGAAGTTATAACGAGCGCCTCGTGTCAAATCTATGCCTAGAAAGTAAGTAAAAATAAAGAATAAAGCGATCGCTCCTACAATTACCCCAGATAATACCTGAGTCATCAACCGATTTTCTGGTTGTTGTAGTTGTATCTTCAACCCACGAACTAAAATTGGTACTGCCCAAATCAAAAACACCAACATCACTAGCCCAGAGAAAATAACAATCGCTAGTTGTGGGGCTTCAACTGGTAGCAAGTAAAGCATGGTAATCCACGCTGCTAAAGCTTGAAAAATTGGACTTAACCAAGCAAATCCCTCCCGTGGTTGCTGTATCCAATCTGTCAATTTACTACCATAGCTATTCTGTAAAAACATGGGTAGCCAAACTGCACCCGCAACAAAAGTACCAGCAGCCACCGCATAGATGCGCCGCCAGGGAAGGAAAAATAGAGGAGAAAATTTTCTGCCATTTTGACTTTGATGCCAAGCTAAAGCAATCAAAACCAAAGCTTCTGCACAAAGAGTCAGGGCAAAAAAGTAATGAGTTGCCATACCCAAAGCATTAATTCCTACCCAAGCAAAGGCTACCCAGATAGGTATTTGGGTGCGGTTTTGAATATGACGCGTGACAACTACTAAGCAAGCTAAAGAAGCAATTACCCACAAAATTGCCAAAGTGTAATGGCGGGCTTCTTGCGCCAGAAAAATAGCATAAGGTGATACTGCCATCATCGCAGCAGCTAAATGGCCAACTAAGCGAGAACGAAAAGTTAGCCAGCCTAAGATATAAATAGCTGGGACAGATGCAGCGCCGAAAATAGCAGCGAGCGATCGCGCCCCCCATAAAGAAACTAAACTATTTTGTGTAGGAAATAATTGCATCCACCAGTGGGCTAAAACAAAATATAGTGGAGGATGGTTAGTTTCATTACTGAGATGCGCCCAGACATCAAAGATGTTAGCGCCGGGTTGTGGTTGTAGTGGTTGTAATAAAATATCAGGTGCGATCGCTTGATCTAGCGGTACTGGTAAAAAACTATTGCCTAAGCTAAATACCAAGGTGGAAAATTCATCAGTCCAAGGAGGCTTTCCTGTCAAATTAGCTAGACGCAGACACAGCCCAATCAGAAACAAAATCAGGCACAGCAAGGGGTGAAACCAGCGATGAGGAATGGCGAAATAACGATTATATAGATGCATCCTTGTAATACAGAGATTTCCCTTGCTAGAAGCACACGACAGGTAATATTAGACTCGATATTTGAGATTAAGTTCAATGACTACTCAAGTTTATTTTACGTCGGTTACACGCCAGCTTAATTTTAAGTTGACCCAGAAATTCCAAATAGTAGCAACAGCGATCGCAATCAAGTTAGCAATGTAGCGGTTAGGAATAATAAAGTTAAATACCAAGTTCAATACTAGAACGTTTAAAAGCAATCCAGCCAAGCAAATTAGATTAAATTTTAAAAAGCGTTTTAGGCGTTGTCGCCATTCCTGCTGCTTCATGCTGACATCAGCAAAAGTCCAAGCGTCATTCCAAAAGAAATTATTTAAAATTGCAATTTCACCAGCAATGATTTTGCTACGTGTCAATGGCAAAGCTAAAGTAGTCGGATCACTGAGCAAATACAGCATTGCCATATCCACAAATACCCCACTTAGTCCCACCAACCCAAAGCGCAAAAATCGACGCACAGGGAACCCGGTTTGTTCATTCATTCGTCCTGACCTGCTTATAGACAACCGCAACCGTAATAAATGGTGGAGATATTCTAAATATTGTTTCCATGTCACTTTGCTTTCACCCTCTTGGCGTTCACAAAAGACATAACCCACTTCGATAATTTCGCCTACTTGTCCGCGTCCGATTACCTCTAGGAGAATTTTGTATCCTACAGGATTTAGTACTGCACCGGCGATCGCCCGGCGACGTACCATAAAATAACCACTCATGGGGTCAGAAACTCTCCCCAGTACCCCCGGTAACAAAATTAATCCCAACACCTGAGCGCCACGAGATAAAAAACGCCTAACAGCACTCCAACTACTAACACCGCCACCTTCAACATGACGGCTAGCTACAGCCAAATCTGCGCCCTGTTGAATCCCCGATAATAGTTGCGTTAACACCTCTGGTGGATGCTGTAAATCTCCATCAATTACTCCTAATACACGCCCTCTTGCTACCTGCCATCCCCGAATTACTGCCGATGAAAGTCCCTTTTCTTGTTGGCGGCGCATCACCCGCAACTGTGGATATTCTCTCGTTAAGGATTGTGCTACTTCCCAAGTGCGGTCTGGGCTATCATCATCGACCACAATTAGTTCATACTCTTTTGGTATCAACTCATCCAATAATTGACTCAATATCTTAATTACATTCTGGATATTTTCACGCTCTTTATAAGTGGGAATCACTAGAGATAAATGAATGGCTTGATCATCTCTATCCATGCTGGTAGGTAACAAATCACAAATCTGTAATACACCAGTAGGAACTTTTAACAGCGTGTCGAATGAGTTGACATTCATAAAATAAATTGTAAGTCTAAAAAAATAGTGTGTAAATTTTGACGAAAGTTACAATTAATTGTTTGTTGTTTAATCGATGCTATTTGTGTTGTTTAAACTTAAGTTAAAAAAGTTTTCTCTACAATTTTGCACTCACTACTAAGATGTACTGTTATTTGTCATAGTGTATTTTTTAAAGCTACTGGTTGTTTACATTTATGCAATAATTGTCCTGAGCCAAAAAAAATAAAACTGCTGCCACACGAAGTTATTATATTCAAAATATATAATACACTACTAAGTTATTCAGTCAACTAAAAATATGGTATTTTTATTATTAAAATGAATTATGATTCAGTTTCCTAAAAATTGATGAAAACTTATACTTCTCAAACAAACACTTTACAAAATTTAAAAAATATTCCTCCTCCTTGGCTAAAATTTTTAATTATCGTTTTATTAGTTTTGGGAATATATTTCCGTTTTGTAAATCTGGATCGAAAAGTCTACTGGCATGACGAAGCTTATACTTCATTACGAATTTCTGGTTACACCAAAACAGAATTTGTCCAGCAAGTATTTGATGGGCAAGTTATCAATGTTGATGCTATCCGAAATTATCAGCGTCCCCATCCAGAAACAGGTGTAATTAGTACAATCAATTCTTTGGCAGTAGATGAAGCCCAGCACCCGCCACTGTATTATGTGATAGTCAGATTATGGGTGCAAACTTTTGGCAATTCAGTAGCAGCAACAAGGAGCCTGTCAGTCATTATTAGCCTACTAGCT
>JBBSOP010000385.1:0-5228 GCA_038259655.1 Chroococcales cyanobacterium | reverse complement strand
GCTTCTGCTTTCAAAGAACCCACGGCACTAGCTGAGATTAAATACTCCACACCTATTTGCTTCATTGCATGAATGTTGGCACGAAACGGTAATTCAGAAGGCAACAGAGTATGATTACGTCCATGTCTCGCCAAAAAAGCAACTCTTGTTCCATCTAAAGTTCCTAAAATCAAAGCATCAGAAGGCGAACCGAAAGGTGTTTGCACTTGTACTTCTTCCACATCTTTGAGTGCGTCCATTTTGTATAGACCGCTACCACCAATAATCCCAATTTTAGCTTGAGCCATGATTATTAAGCTATTTTTTGCTGAGTTGCCAAGTTATTTTACCGAAAAGGGGATTAAATGAAGTAGAAAGTACGAAGTATAAAATATGAAAACCTACGACTGGATTGTTGTTGGTGCTGGGATTACAGGTGCTGCACTCGCTTACGAACTGGCAAAAAAAAAGTTTACTGTACTGTTGTTAGAACAAAATCAAACACCACAAAATGCAACTCGCTTTAGCTATGGTGGGCTTGCTTATTGGTCTGGGACTACACCACTGACTCGCCAATTATGCCAGCAAGCGCGCGATCGCTACCACATTTTATCCCAAGAATTAGACGCTGATATCCAGTTTCGAGAATTAGACTTATTACTAACTATTGCAGCCGATATTGACCCACAAGCAACTGCTACCTCATATAATCGTTTTGCCATACCGCCCCGTTTACTCAACCCTCAAGCAGCTTGTGAATTGGAACCCCTGCTAAATCAACAAGCAATATCTGGCGCTTTAACTGTCAAACATGGTCATATTCACCCAGAGAAAACTGCCCAAGCTTACATGCAAGCTTTTACGCGCATTGGGGGCGAAATGCAGATTACTCAAGTACTGCAAGTATTACCACATCAAGTCAAAACAACCACCGCAAATTACCACAGCGCTAATATCGCCATTTGTGCGGGTGGACTCGGTCGAACTCTACTCAAATCAGCTGGTATTCCCATCAAGCTGTATTTTACCCATGCAGAAATCATCGAAACTCCACCTGTTGAACTGCGGTTACAAACCTTAGTTATGCCGGCTCATTTGCAACGGTTTCAATTAGAAGCTGAATCTACTCAAGTCGATGAGTTGTGGAACGAACCTTGTAATGAATTAGTTCCAGCAATTTTAGATGCGGGTGCGGTTCAGTTTCCAGATGGTAGCTTGCGCTTGGGACAAATTAGCCGCGTTCTGACGAATCCTTATGCTGAGGTAAACTCTCAAGAAAGTGAAAAGTGGTTACGAAAAAGTGTTGGGCAAGTTTTACCAGCGTTGGAGAATTTGCCAGGAACTTGGCATCGTTGCTTGGTGGCATTTAGTAACAATAGCTTGCCTTTCATTGGTGCAATTCCAAGATTTGAAAGCATTCATATTTTTTCTGGGTTTAGTAACCCTCTGGTATTTACACCACCCTTAGCAGAACACTTTGCTAATTTTGCAGATGGCAACACAGATGAAATTATGATTCAGCTATCTAATAACAGCTGGGAATGATTTTACATATTAATTTTTATTAATTTAGTTAAGTTTGGGTTAACTGAACTTGCAAAACTGTATCTAAAATAACTTTTTATTGGTTAATTATCGCACTAATATCACACTCTAAAGGTTGAGATTGTCAGCATCCTATGAACTAGCTGATTCATTTAAGAGGAAAATTTAAAAAGATTATGGGTAGACGATTTAACCGCCGGAAGTTTTTGATTGCTGGTTCTGTAAGTCTGGGTAGCACCATTTTTCTGAAGGCTTGCGTGAATAATTCACCAACGGCTACTAGCACTCCAGTAGGCTCTCCTAGTGCTTCTCCTGTGGCTGCTGCAAGTGGTGACACCATCAAGGTAGGTATTTTGCACTCCCTCAGCGGTACAATGGCTATTAGTGAAAAAAGCGTTGTCGATGCTGAAAAATTAGCCATCAAAGAAATTAACGCTAATGGTGGTGTCTTAAGTAAACAAATTGTAGCAATTAGCGAAGATGGTGCTTCTAACTGGGATACTTTTAGGGAAAAAGCCACCAAGTTAATTGATCAAGATAAAGTTGCTGTAGTGTTTGGTTGTTGGACTTCTGCTAGTCGTAAAAATGTCAAGCCAGTATTTGAAAGCAAAGACCAGATGCTCTGGTATCCAGTGCAATATGAAGGTCAAGAATGTTCTAAAAACATTTTTTATACTGGCGCTGCGCCCAATCAACAAATTGAACCTTCTGTTGATTGGTTGTTGAAAAATAAGGGAAAAGAATTTTTCTTAGTTGGCTCTGACTACGTTTTTCCTCGCACTGCTAACACCATTATTAAAGCTCAATTAGAAGCATTAGGTGGGAAAACAGTCGGAGAGGATTACTTACCACTAGGTAACACAGAAGTTACAGCAATTATTACTAAAATTAAGCAAGCTTTGCCTAACGGTGGAGTAATTTATAACACCTTAAATGGAGATAGCAACGTTGCCTTCTTCAAACAATTGAAAGGTGCTGGTTTGACACCAGATAAATATCCCTCTATGTCTGTAAGTATTGCCGAAGAAGAAGTTAAAGCAATTGGTGTAGAGTATCTTAAAGATCATTATGCTGCTTGGAATTACTTTCAAACGGTAGACACACCTGCTAACAAAAAGTTTGTCGCAGCTTTTAAGAAAGAGTACGGCGAAAATCGAGTTACAAATGACCCAATGGAAGCTGCATACATCGCAGTTTATTTGTGGAAACAAGCAGTAGAAAAAGCTGGTACTACAGATATAGCAAAGGTGCGTGTAGCAGCACCCGGTCAAACTTTAGATGCACCAGAAGGTAAAGTGACAATGAACGTTAATCATCATCTATCCAAAATTGTCAGAATTGGTCAAGTTAGAGGTGATGGTTTGTTTGATATTGTCTATGCTACTCCGACAGCAGTTGACCCAGTTCCCTGGAATCAATTTGTGAAAGAAACTAAAGGATATGCTTGTGATTGGACTGACCCCGCTAAAGGTGGTAAGTACAAGAAAGTTTAAATTATTGGGCATCCCTTCGGCTTCTCTACGAGACGCTATGCGAACGCTTAGGGCAAGTGGGCATTGGGCATTGCAAAAACTAATGCCTAATGACTAAAAGCTGATATGTAGGTAAAAAAAGACGTAGACGTAAGTTGGGTTGACGTAAGGAAACCCAACACTTTTATCGATGTTGGGTTGCGCTGTGCTTAACCCAACCTACGCCTTCATAAAAAATTGGTATAACAACTATTACTATTGGCGAAAACAGTGTTAACAGGTTTCTTAGAAGCAGTATTTAACGGTGTTAGTATTGGCGCTGTATTATTAATAGCTGCGTTGGGACTAGCTATTATCTTTGGCTTGATGGGTGTCATCAATATGGCACATGGCGAATTGATGATGTTTGGCGCTTATACCACATTTGTTGTACAAAATGGCTGTAAACAATTGGGCGGAGTGTGGTTTGAATTTTATATATTTTTAGCTTTGATTATCGCTTTTATATTCACAGCTACTGTAGGGTTAGTTTTAGAAAGAGGTGTGATTCGTTATCTCTATGGACGACCTCTAGAAACTCTATTAGCAACTTGGGGAGTCAGTTTGATTTTTCAGCAGTTTGTCCGTAGTGTGAATTGGGTATTAGTAATTTGCCTAGCTTTGTTTTCTCTGTTATTTTTTGGAGGTTTATGGGTTTTAAATTCCCGCACCAATTTGGGTAGAGTTCGTAACCCGATTGTAGCGGTGATATTATTTATATCGTTGGGGATAACAATAACAACGGGCAATTTATTAAGCCAAACTTATCAGCAAGCAGTAACTCAACCTTGGTTTGGCGCTCAAAATGTGGATGTAACAGCGCCAACATGGTTACAATCTGGGATGTCTTTGGGTGGCGTGCAATTGCCTTTTGCCAGGTTATTTATTATTGCTTTAACAATAGTTTGTGTGGCGGGGATATATCTATTTTTACAACGTTCTAGCTGGGGTTTGAGAATTAGGGCTGTCACTCAAAACCGGAGTATGAGCGCTTGTTTAGGTATCCCCACTCAAAAGGTTGATGCAATTACTTTTGCACTGGGTTCTGGTTTAGCTGGTGTGGCTGGATGTGCGATTAGTTTGCTCGGTTCTGTAGGGCCAAATACGGGGCAAAATTATATTATTGATACGTTTATGGTGGTTGTCGTCGGTGGTGTGGGCAATTTAGCCGGGACGATTGTAGCTGCGTTAGGAATTGGTACGGCTAATTTTTTAATTGGTTCTGGGACTTTGGCTTTTTTGTTGACTCCTATTAAGCCGTTGGCTGATTTGTTTACTTTCTTTGCGACGACGAGTATGGCTAAGGTGATGGTATTTGCGCTGATTATTGTGTTTTTACAGTGGAAGCCTGGGGGGATTTTTCCGCAGAAGGGACGTACTGTTGATGTTTAAACGAACCGCCAAGAAGCCAAGGACGCAGAGATGAAGAAGAAAGGAGGATTATTAATTGAGGTGGCGGTAGTAGTGGCGATCGCACTTTTCCTTATAATTATTATGCCACTGGTGCTGACGGAGTTTCGTTTAAATTTATTAGGGCGATTTCTGTCATTGGCGATTGTGGCTTTGGGTATTGACTTGATTTGGGGTTATACTGGTTTACTGAGTTTAGGACATGGCATTTTCTTTGGTTTGGGTGGATATGCGATCGCTATGTACCTAAAACTGCAAATTCCTACGGGCGAGTTACCTGATTTTATGGGACTTTACGGGGTTACGGAACTCCCTTGGTTTTGGCAACCTTTTTATTCGTTTCCGATATCTATAGTTGCTGTGGTGTTAATTCCTGGCTTATTAGCGGGATTATTAGGATATTTAGTCTTTCGCAACCGGATTAAGGGAGTTTATTTTTCTATCTTGACCCAAGCGGGAACTATTGTATTTTTCAACTTCTTTAATGGTCAACAAAAATTATTTAACGGCACAAACGGACTGATAGATTTTACAACTTTGTTTGGAGCAACGGTCAGCGATGCCAAAACGCAATTTATTTTTTACACGCTAACGGTATTGTTTCTCGCAGTTACTTACGGGATTTGTCGCTGGTTGACGAGTGGCCGCTTTGGGAGATTGTTGATAGCCATTCGGGATGATGAAAGTCGGGTCAGATTTTCTGGCTATGACCCTACAGACTTTAAAGTATTGGTGTTTGCAATTTCAGGTGCGATCGCAGGTATAGCCGGAGCATTTTATACT
>JBBSOP010000384.1:0-5242 GCA_038259655.1 Chroococcales cyanobacterium | reverse complement strand
GTTTTTATTTGAATACAAAAGACCCTGGAACTTCGGTTCAGGCGAAATACCAGGGTCTTATCATATTCAAGATGTAGAGACTTCAATTGTATTAAACAAAACTACCAGTCGAATTTTTAGGGCAAATGGCAATTACAGATGGACGGGGAACACCTTGAGGTTTATTTTTACCACCGTCTTGAGTTGAAATGTTACTTGGCCAACTACTACCACGAGGTACAGTACGAGTCTGCTCAAATAATGTGCCATTCAAATTCAGCATTTCAATTTTGCGACTGAGGATTGTGCCATCGTTAATAGGACAATCTTCGCCGGGATGTTGTACTGAAACAATCAAGGTATCTCCGACAAAAGTCGGGCCTGTCATCTCGCAACGTACTGGCCCATAAGCAAAAGGTACTACTTTGCCAGCGCGATCGCCACTGGTGGGAATATAAAACATCCAGTTATTACCAAAAACTCCTGTGAGATTGGCAACATTACCAACAGCTGAGTGATCGATAATAGTTGGAGTAGCAGTTGCACCGACATCAAAACCGTTGTGGGTGTCGGTGGACATATCTATAACACCCCAAACATTTCCTTTATTGTCGAATGCCAAGTTATCTACATTGGCGAATCCGTCACCATCGATACATCCCGCTTCCCCACCTTTGGCAAATCTTTCCCAATGGAAGGTCAGACCTGTACCATCGGCACTATCTTCTATAATCTTGTAGAGTCCACCTGATTGCTGTGTGGCATTGACATCAGCGCTTAACTTAGCAACTTGGAAAATGCGGGAGTCTGGATACCCATCGCTTCCTGGCGCACCGTCAGTATAAGAAATGAATACTTCTTTGGTGGTTGGATGCACTTCTAGATCTTCTGGGCGGGCTGTGGGAGTTCCTCCAGCCAAGTTGGCCGCTAAGAAGGCATCGCTAAGTACAGCACCTTGGGTAGGATAAAAATCAGCTAGCTTTTTGTTTTGATAATCAGGTAGTGCTGTGTCTTCGTTGGTGCGATCGCATTTGAATATACCACCATCTTCAGTTTGTCCGGCAATACCATTGCGTTTTGGTAGAGGTAAAAGACCATCTTTTTGGGCTTTTCCTAAAGCCGCAAATTCTACAGAAGAAATTACCGAAGGCGGAATCGGGTTAGTGCGAGTCGCTAAAAGTAACGGTATCCATTCACCTGTTCCCTTCTCAACACCCGTCTGATTGCTGGGTGGATTGTAACGGGCAACATACAAAGTTCCGTTTTCCCATAAATCACTGTTAGTTTTACTGGTTGGTTGGGAAACAACACCAGCACTAACAAACTTCCAGGTGTGTCCGCCACGTTTGTCATCACCCATGTAAGCAATTAATGGTTTCCCTGCTGCAACACGTAAGGTGATATTTTCATGGCGGAAGCGCCCTAGAGAAGTATGCTTGCGAGGACGGAAATTCGGATTTGCGAGGTCAATTTCTACAATCCAGCCGTATTTTTCCCCAACTAAACCGAAAGTCTTGCCAGCACTATCTTCTATATAACTTATCTGAGTTCCATCAGGCTTGACTGCTTCTTGAACGCTACCTTGATAGTTTTCTTCAGCAGATAAAATAGTTCCCCAAGGACTTGTACCGCCAGAACAGTTGTAAGCAGTACCGATAATTTTATTACCCAGTCCATCAGCACTGAGATTGAATACTTGAGTAGCAGCGGGGCCTGTACCAATTAAATAATTTTGGTCGCCTTTTTGGTGGCTGCGATCGCCCCAAGAGGTAATATTTTTGTATTCATCATTACGTTGGCTATTAATTGCCAAGCCAGAAAGACCATGAAGACGGCGATTTCTGGCATCACCACTAACCACTGTAAAACGTTTTTTGGGGTTACGGCGAGAGACGCGGACAATAGAACCACCTTGGTTGTATAAAAATTCTCCTTCAGCTTCTATATTTTTGGTAGAAGGTAAAGCCCAACCAATTACCGATTCAAAGGTAGTAGGAAATCCTTGTAAATCAGAGTCATCACTGATTAATAAATCAGAAAAAGGATAACTAACATATTCATGATTCACCCATAAGTAACCGATATCGTCGGTTCTACCAAGGGGAACAAAACCAGTGTAATCGCAGTTATAACCAAAATAGTCATCTTGATTGGGAAACACGCGATCGCCCCAACTAATAATGACATAACGTTCGTATTCCGGTGGTACTACAACATCATCCATGACGTAGTAACTACTTAATGTTACATCTGGAGATGGATTCAGAATTTTCCCCTGTCCACTTTTTGTTGGTAAGAAGTTTTTTTGCTGTTGATAAATTGATAAAGGATGAGGTAAGCGGACTGGGCTAAAACTTAATTGGGGGATTTTTGCTTCAGCAATGCTATTAACATTATTATTAAAAATTTTGTCTCCCAATATAGCAGCACCAGCGCTACCAGCAAAAAATAATAGAACTTGTCTCCTACTCAATGTAGACATCAAATTTCCTCTATATATTACCGGAATAATTTAGTAGAGCTAAACTCTATATTTCTGCCAAAAAGACTCAGGTTGTGTAGGAATTTTTCTGCATTTTAAATTGCAGATAACTTGTTATTTACTACAGTCTTAGGCAAATTCACGTTGCTTGTATGTACAAAAGCAATGACTTTGTTACTAACTTTAGATAACTAAAATTAAAATTAGGTTATATATTGATTAACTGAAAATTATTAACGTCTAAATCTAGAACAAAATATTTGTTTGTTAGAGTTATGTATTTTATTGCCGATGTCTGTTGCTATACTCAGGTGCAAATATTTGGTTATTAGAATGCCTACCATCATTTAAAGGCAATGATATTTATATAAGTACGTTTGTGTTGCGTCGAAGCGGAGATGGTGAGACAGGCGATCGCATTGATCTGCTGATTCTCAATGAATAAACTAATAACTTTGGATATTAAAACCGTTGAGCAAATCTCATCAAGCCGAAGATCTAGCTCCGCAGTAGAAGCCGCAAAGCATACAGGCAAGTTATAATTCTCTTGCGGACAAGCGTAACAAAAATTTATGAGTAACCCTCTTTTACAAGCCTTTTTCGTAGGCAGAGCAGCAGCAGAAGTAATTAATGAGCGTTTAGAGGTCGCCTTGACCGACGCTTTGAGCGAGGTGGGCAAATTTGATGCAGAAGCTAGAGAGCAACTGCGCCAATTTACAGAAGAAGTCACAGAGCGAGCAAATCGGGCAGCAGAAGCTGCTAATACTGGTACTAGTCAAACTGCTTCAGGTGTTAGACAACCTAGTTCTGAACCAGTTGATTTGCAAGCAACGATTGATGAACTGAGAGCAGAAATTGCCCTATTACGAAACGAATTGCAACGTTATCGCAGTAGTTCTGTATAAGTTTAGTCTTAAGTCATTGGTCAATAGTCAGTAGCAACTGACTAATGACACTTTATTAAAAACAGTTTAGGAATCAGAGTGTCTCTTCTTCCAGGTGATTCGGTGACAAATCAACGGTACGCAAAGGATATGGAAACAGGTTATTCAGATCAGGCCTACCGTTGGAATCGTGAAAATTACTCTAGCAGACGGCGCTTTGTGGACATTTGGTCTTTTGTTTTGACCTTAATGTTCAAGATTTGGCGCTACAACAAATCGTGGAGTTATGCTGGTGGTGTCACTGAAGCAAAGCAAGCTGCAAGACGTAAAGTTCAAGCGGTGTGGATTCGCACTACCCTGCTGGACTTAGGACCGACTTTTATTAAAGTCGGGCAGTTGTTTTCTACTCGTGCTGATATATTTCCTAGTGAATATGTCGAAGAGTTAGCAAAGCTACAAGATAAAGTGCCAGCATTTAGCTATGAGCAAGTAGAAGCGAGTATTGAGAAAGAACTAAGCAAGAAAATTCCCCAACTCTTCCAAAATTTTGAACCTATTCCTCTAGCTGCTGCTAGCTTGGGGCAAGTACATAAAGCTGTGCTGCATACTGGAGAAGCAGTTGTTGTCAAAGTCCAACGTCCTGGACTCAAAAAGCTATTTGAAATAGATTTACAAATTCTTAAAGGAATTACCCGCTATTTTCAAAACCATCCTAAATGGGGTCGAGGTAGAGATTGGCTCGGTATTTACGAAGAGTGTTGTCGGATTCTTTGGGAAGAAATTGATTATCTCAATGAAGGTCGTAATGCTGATACTTTTCGTCGGAATTTTCGTGGTTACGACTGGGTAAAAGTTCCCAGAGTTTACTGGCGTTACGCCTCGCCTAGAGTGCTGACTTTGGAATATCTGCCTGGAATTAAAATCAGCCAATACGAAGCTTTAGAAGCAGCAGGTATAGATCGTAAGCTAATTGCTCGTCAAGGCGCTCAAGCTTATCTACTGCAATTACTCAATAATGGCTTTTTCCATGCCGATCCTCATCCAGGTAATATTGCTGTAAACCCTGATGGGGCTTTGATTTTCTACGATTTCGGGATGATGGGACAAATTAAGTCCAACATTCGGGAAGGATTAATGGAAACGCTATTTGGCATTGCTCAAAAAGATGGCGATCGCGTTGTCCAGTCTTTGATTGATTTAGGAGCGATCGCACCCACAGATGATATAGGACCTGTGCGGCGTTCTGTCCAGTATATGCTGGATCATTTTATGGATAAGCCCTTTGAAAATCAATCAGTGGCAGCAATCAGTGACGACCTTTATGAAATAGCTTATAATCAGCCATTTCGATTTCCCGCAACCTTCACTTTTGTGATGCGAGCCTTTTCTACTCTAGAAGGAGTAGGTAAAGGTTTAGATCCAGATTTTAATTTTATGGAAGTTGCCCAACCTTATGCAATGCAACTTATGACTAATATGAATGGTTCTGAGAGTAATAGTTTTCTCAATGAATTAAGTCGTCAAGCAGTTCAGGTAAGTACAACTGCCTTTGGTCTCCCACGGAGATTAGAGGATACACTAGAAAAACTAGAACGCGGAGATATGCGTGTCCGTGTCCGTTCTATAGAAACGGAGCGCTTGCTGCGACGACAAAGTAGTATCCAGCTAGGAATGAGCTACGCTGTGATCATCAGTGGATTTACTCTTTCTGCGACAATTTTATTAGTTAATCATTATGTATGGTTGGCGCGGCTAGCTGGTTTAATTGCAGTAGCTGTCTCTGTGATACTGATCCGATTGCTCCTACGCCTTGACCGTTATGACCGTATGTATTAATTGTTGCCGCAAAAATTTATGAAACTTAATTTCACGGGTTTTAGTGATCCGGGACTTATTC
>JBBSOP010000383.1:0-5244 GCA_038259655.1 Chroococcales cyanobacterium | reverse complement strand
ATATGTCACTTACTGATGAACAATGATATTATCGCGGTTAATTTCAATCAGAGAATGTTGCTCAAACAAGTTTGACAGTTGGGACAAATTCGTAACCGTTCAGGGGGTGTAAAGAAAACGAAAAACAACCTCCAAAATGCGAGAATAAAATTAAGCAGCTTTCAACAAGTCAGAATCATCAGAACAAATAGCAGTTTCTGGGAGCAAAGAAGGTGCAGTCGTACCGCCACGAGTAGCAACAACAGCCTGAGTGATAAACTCCAAAACATTACGCTTTTGAGACTTAAGAGTTGTCACCACAGTTAACATCCGAGCCACAAAAAAACTACCAGCCTGAGTTTGAGAGCCAAAACTCGTCCGCCTCCATATCACAGCAGGACGAATAGCTCGTTCTGCGGCATTATTAGTAGGTTCAACACCAACAGTCGTCACAAATAACCACATTGCCGACTCTACCTTGAGTAATTGACGACAAGTGCGAACTGTTTTTGCTAGGGGTGTTTTTTCTCGTGATGTAATTTCGTAGTTATCAGCTGCGAGTAAAGTTGCTTTGATGGATGCACGAATCTCAATCACCATCACAATAAACTCACTCCGGCTTAAAGTACCATCTCTAACTCGATGCCAAAGTTCAAACAACTTCTCTTGCTGTTTGACCAGTGCTGTTCCCAATGATATTGAGATTCCAAATACTTCAAGCATTGCACTTTGTACCATTCGCTGACTATTGCGGTACACTCCACTCAGTAGTGCTACTAACGCTACGACTCTGACTCCGTAACCACTGGGGTTTACGTCTTCTGGTAATGTGGCACGGGTCTTTGTGCCACATCCGGTGCAGGTCACTTGATGCAGGCGATGTTCGACGACTATGGGATTGATTGGTGGTATTTCTACTATCTGATGGCGATAGGGGTTTGCATCAACTCCAGTCAGGGTAGCTCCACAATTCGTGCAATCTTCTGGATGATGGTCTATAACTTCGCTACATTCTTCTATAGGGTATAAGTCGCGGCTATTTCCTTTATGACCTGGTTGACCCCCTCGTTTTTTGCTGCTTTTTTGTTTGACAGGCTTTTTTCCAAATCCTGGTGGGTCACTTGATGGTGGTGATGATGAGTTTTCTGATGTCCGATTTATTTTTTCTAATAATTGTTCTTGAACTGTCAGGACTTCCGTTAGTTTCTTTGACTGTTGTTCTATTTGCTGCGCCATTTCCTCCACCAGTTTTTTGACCCTGGCTGGAGTCTTATCCCAATCTTCTGGGGGTATCTGTTCTAAGTGATTGACGCACTTGTGTTCCATCTCACTTAATTTATCAGATTTGGGGGGTCATCTTTAATGATTGCTCTTCTACCCCCCTGAACGCTTACGATTTTTCTAGTAATCGGTCGTAGTTGTTCACTCTCCTCCATAAACGAAGGAAGGAGGAAGAGGAAAGAA
Source organism: Chroococcales cyanobacterium (assembly GCA_038259655.1). Lineage (GTDB taxonomy): Bacteria > Cyanobacteriota > Cyanobacteriia > Cyanobacteriales > Nostocaceae > Halotia. The sequence continues at coordinate 3,801 of JBBSOP010000383.1, read as the reverse complement.
GGATCAATAAAAAAATTCCCATCCAAGCCAATGCTTGGATGGGTAATATTTAAGTTAGGGAAAAGGCAATATTCCCTACAGAATAATCAGAATTATTTGCTTTCAGTGAAATCAGCGTCAATCACATCATCACCACTGCTAGAGGAGGTAGAACCGCTATCTTGAGAATCTGGGCTTGGACCAGCAGAGGCATCACCACCAGCTTGTTGATAGATATTACTACCAATCGCAAATAAGGCTTGTTGTAGTTCTGGAGTCAGTTTCTTAATTTGCTCATCGTCTTCTTTAGCAACTGCATCTTTCAGTTCTGTCACCAAACCATCGACCTTAGTCTTATCAGCTTCAGGAACTTTATCTCCCAACTCTTGTAGCTGTTTCTCGGCTTGGTAGGCCAGAGTTTCTGCTTGGTTTTTGCGTTCAATTTTTTCGCGCCGTTCTTTGTCAGTTGAAGCATTTTGTTCTGCTTCTCGAACCATCCGGTCAACATCGGATTTATCCAAGGTGGAAGCGCCAGTAATGCTGATGGACTGTTCTTTACCAGTACCTTTATCCTTAGCGGTAACGTTGAGGATACCATTGGCATCAATATCAAAGGTAACTTCAATTTGAGGGACACCGCGTGGTGCTGGAGGAATGCCATCTAGGCGGAAGGTTCCCAAACTCTTGTTATCGTTACCAAATTCCCGTTCACCTTGGAGGACGTGAATTTCTACGTTGCTTTGACCATCTACCGCAGTCGAAAATACTTCCGATTTCTTGGTGGGAATTGTCGTGTTGCGGGGAATAATTTTGGTCATTACACCACCTAAGGTTTCTACACCCAAGGATAGTGGAGTTACGTCTAATAACAGGATACCTGTGACATCACCTGCTAGTACACCTGCTTGAATAGCAGCACCAACTGCCACAACTTCATCAGGGTTAACGCTTTGATTGGGATCTTTACCTAATACCTGCTTAACAATCTGTTGTACTGCGGGAATACGGGTAGAACCACCAACTAGTACAACTTCATCAATATCGCCTTTGTTTAACTTGGCATCCCGGAGAGCATTTTCAACAGGGATGCGACAGCGGTCGATTAAGTCTGAGCAAAGTTCTTCAAACTTGGCACGAGTCAAGGTTGTATCCAGGTGCTTGGGTCCATCCTGGGTAGCAGTGATAAATGGTAAGTTGATTTCCGCTTGGGTAACGCTAGAAAGCTCAATTTTTGCTTTTTCTGCGGCTTCAGTCAGACGTTGTAAGGCTTGTCTATCTTTACGTAGTTCAATACCTTCATCTTTTTTAAACTTTTCAGCTAAAAAGTCAACTATTTTTTTGTCGAAGTCGTCACCGCCCAGGTGGGTATCACCAGATGTCGCTAATACTTCAAATACTCCGTCACCTACTTCTAAGACTGATACGTCGAAGGTTCCGCCACCCAAGTCAAATACAAGGATAGTTTCGTTACTCTTTTTATCAAAGCCGTAAGCCAAAGAAGCAGCAGTCGGCTCGTTGATAATCCGCAGAACTTCAATACCTGCAATCTTACCAGCGTCTTTAGTGGCTTGCCGCTGAGAGTCATTAAAGTATGCCGGAACAGTGATTACTGCTTGGGTTACAGTTTCACCAAGGTATTTGCTAGCGTCTTCCACTAATTTGCGGAGGACTTTTGCTGAAATTTCTTCAGGAGCGAACGGTTTACCAGCTATGGGACAATCTAGCTTGACATTACCGTTAGTGCTGAGGACTTTGTAAGAAACTTCTGTAGACTCGTTACCAACTTCGTCGTAGCGGCGACCAATAAAGCGTTTGACAGAGTAAAACGTATTTTCAGGGTTCATCACCGCTTGGCGCTTGGCGATTTGACCAACCAAGTTGTCGCCATTTTTTGCAAATGCAACCACAGATGGTGTTGTCCGAAAACCTTCTGCGTTAGCAATAACTGTGGGTTTACCACCTTCCATGACTGCTACGCAGGAGTTAGTCGTACCTAAGTCAATTCCAACTACTTTTGCCATTTTAAGTGCTGGCTCCGTATAACTACTAAATGAATGAATGGGAATATAAAGGACTAATTTTTGAACCAACTGGCTAAAAAAGTCGTCAGTTCAGCATCAATAACCTTTGATTCGGCTTCGCTGGGATTTGAAACCCAGCTTATGCTGATATATATATACTGAGAGCTTCAGTGGTAGCCATTCCATGAAGGGTGGTTTCCCGAACCTGGATGGGGACGGTTAAACTAAATGGTGTTTCTAGTTGGTTCATGGATTAATTTGCTTTCACTTTGTCTAATGTATGAGAATTAATACCCTCAGCTATTAGGGTGAACCGTAATGTCAAAGTGGTGTTTGCCGTCTTTAGGAGTAATAAACTAAAGATTTACTGAGAACAAACAGGCCACAAAAGGCGCGATCGCCCTGATAATTCAGTTAAATTGCGGTTATTAGGTCAGCATGGTTGTATAGTACCTCAGTACTAATAATGAAGTTTTAAACATCGCTTTTTAAATCAGTATGGGTTTTTATCCTGAATCCCCTACACGGTACAATCACAAAGGCGCAATTTTTCAGTAATGCACCGAGCGTGAAAACAGACAGCATCTTTTATCGCCTTTTTCAAGAGTTTCCTGACATATTTTTTGAATTAATTGGTAATCCATCCCCAACTACAGAGACTTATAAATTCTCCTCAATCGAGATTAAGCAAACTTCATTCCGCATAGACGGCGTTTTTCTGCCGACACAAAGTGAACAAAATCCAATCTATTTTGTAGAAGTCCAATTTCAAACAGATACAGAAATTTATTCGCGTCTGTTTTCAGAAATATTTTTATACCTACACCGAAATAAACCTAAAAATCCCTGGCGAGGAGTAGTTATTTATCCTACTCGCAGTTTAGATACATCAGATATAGATAATTACAGCGAATTTTTTACTAGTCAGCGTGTTAGTCGGATCTATCTGGATCAATTAGGTGAAACTGCATCATTGCCAATTGGAATTGCTACTATTAAATTAATAGTCGAAGATGAGAATACAGCAATTACGGTTGCTAGGGAGTTAATAGACAGAACCCAACAAGAGATTAAGACTGCATCTCAAATAAAACAGTTACTAGAATTAATAGAGACAATTTTGGTTTATAAGTTTCCCACAATGAGTAGAGAGGAGATTGAAATTATGTTTGGGTTAAGCGATTTAAAGCAAACACGGGTTTATCAAGAAGGTAGACAAGAAGGTAAAGAAGAGGGTCGAGAAGAGGGTAGACAAGAAGGTAAAGAAGAGGGCGCACGTCAAGAAAAGCTGAAAATGATACCTTTATTGCTGAAATTGGGATTGAGTTTGGAAGAAATAATCCAGGAGTTAGTTTTGAGTTTAGAGTCAGTGCAGCAAGCAATCCAAAATAGCTGACGAATTAAGAGATATAGATTAAGTGAATAGGTGCAGGGTATATTAAGGCAATGTTTAGGTTAAGCGATTTGAAACAAACACGAGTTTATCAAGAAGGTAAAGAAGAAGGCAAAGAAGAGGGCGCACGTCAAGAAAAGTTGAGAATGATACCCTTATTGTTGAAATTAGGATTGAGTTTGGAAGAAGTCGCAAAAGAGTTATGTTTTAGTGTAGAAGAGGTTCAGCAAGCAATACAAAAATAACCTCAAAGTTAAAACCCTTAAGTAAAAATTGATATGGTTCTGTGCAGTTAAATCACATAACACAAAAACATAAAATTATTGTAGAGACACATTCAATATGCAACTTAATATCAAGCAATAACCATAAATATCCGTACTATCTCCAGCACCAACAATTTTGATT
>JBBSOP010000382.1:0-5252 GCA_038259655.1 Chroococcales cyanobacterium | reverse complement strand
GCGCCTTTGAATATAGTTTACCCAGAAGACCGAACTTTCTTGGTTTGTTTTAACTAATTGTTCTCAAGGTCAGACATAAATCACTATAGTTTTGATGTCATTACCAAAGCATAGAGGAAAGCAGGGTTAGATTCTCAGGAAATCAAAAATACTTTCTAGTACGGTTTAATGTTTAATAGTGAAAGTGTTGAGATTTGTTAAGAAAAGATTATGAAATATCGGCAACTACTAGCTAGCCTTGTCTTAGCTATGGTTCTTTTTTTGTTTCCCCTCTCGGCGCAGGCCGCAAGTTCTTCTAGCATTACCCGTTCTGCTGGTGATGAACTCAAGGGTAAAGATTACTCTGGTCAAAATTTAGTTGGTACTGAGTTTACTAATGTAAGTTTAGAGAATGCTAACTTTAGCAATGCCAACTTACGCGGTGGTGTATTTAATGGTAGTCTCTTGGAGGGGGTAAATCTGCATGGCGTAGATTTTAGTGAAGGCATAGCCTATTTGGTAAAGTTCAAGAGCGTTGATTTGAGTGATGCAGTTTTGACAGATGCAATGATGCTGCGTTCTATATTTGATGATGTTGACATCACAGGTGCAGATTTCACAAACGCAATTTTAGATGGTTTGCAGGTTAAAAAACTCTGTACTCAGGCAAATGGTACAAATTCAAAAACTGGTATAGGTACTCGTGAATCTTTAGGATGTAAGTAGAAAATAATCCCCTTCTTTACTGACTAGGAAGGGGATTATTTCATATTAGAATAGCTGATCGTTTCCCTTAAGCCCTATCGATAGGTAATTGTCAAAACAAATTTAATTAGCTAAATACATAGTTAATGGCATTGTAAACTAAGGTTACAAGATGGAAACCAAACAGCTAGGAAAAACGGGTGTCTCTGTAAGTGCAATCGGCTTGGGTGGAATGCCGATGTCAATCTATAATCGCCCGCCGGAATCGCAATCTATTGAAGTTATTCATCGTGCCTTGGATTTAGGTATTACATTTATTGATACCGCCGACTCTTATTGCCAAGATGAATCAGACAAACACCACAACGAGCGACTAATTCACAAAGCACTTAACAGTTACAAAGGCGATGTTAGTCGTATGATTGTAGCAACTAAAGGCGGTTTAATGCGTCCAAATGGTAGTTGGACACGTAACGGCAGCCCAGAACATCTGCGTCAAACAATTCGTGCCAGTTTTGAGGCTTTAGGTGGTAATAAACCCATTGATATTTGGCAATATCACGCCCCTGATGCCAATTACACAATTGAGGAATCTCTCGCACCTGCAAAAGAAGCAGTGGCAGATGGTTTAATTCGGTTTGTAGGAGTTTCTAATTTTTCCGTTGAACAAATTAAGCGATCGCGGGATGTGCTAGATATTGTTTCAGTGCAGAATCAATACAGCCCTTGGGAACGACAACCCGAAACTGATGGCGTGCTGAAGTATTGTGAACAAGAAAAATTAACCTTTTTACCTTGGAGTCCTTTTGGTGGTAGTCGTCGTCATAGTGACTTGCAAGATATTCCCGCGATCGCTCAGTTAGCGAAAGAAAAAGGTGTATCAGTATACAATATTGTGTTGGCGTGGTTGCGTTCTAAGTCGCCCTGTATTTTACCGATTCCTGGCGCTAGCAAGACTTCTAGTATTGAAGACTCAGTACATGCCATTGATGTAAAACTATCTGAAGCAGAAATGGAAAGAATTAATCAAGCAACATAAACCTCCTACAAAAGGATATTTTGCAAGAGGCTCAAACCGATTAAAAATCACCTTTGATTAATAGGAGTTATGGGCTGTAATTGTTGAAACTCAGGCTGAGGTGGAGGTGGAGGCTCAGGATTGAGAAACTGTTGCCAAGTTTTAATTTGATCTTGCGCCGTACTATAAGCAGAACTACCACGGGGAATCAACTTAGCAGTCTCAATAGCTTGAGAAAGATCAGAATTACCTTGAGTTCGGGCTATATCTAATAATTGCTGACTCCATTGATCAATAGCTACATTCACATCTAAGCGCAAGACACTATTATTTGATACTTTATCAGCCAACCGTATCGCCTCAACCAAAGCTGCTGGTGTCCCAGCAAGTGCCGCTTCCCGCGCTTTTCTCCAGTTTTCTCTAGCGCGAATTTGCCCTGACCAGTCATCCACAGCTGCTTGTGCTTCACTAGAAAGCGATCGCCCTGACGATGCAATTGTTTGAGCTGCACTAATAGCAGCAGGTAAATTCCCACTTTGAGCCAGTTCTCGTGCTTGGTCTAAGTAAGGTTGGTCTTGAATGCGCTCAACCTTGGCTGTCCAAGTGCGAATCCTTCGGCGAGCTTCTGGATACAATGCCCGACCCCGACCGATTTGACTAGCTTCTGCGATCGCAGCTTGCAATGAATTGATATCCTCTATAAAAGCCAGCTGTTCGGCGCGTTCTAAGTAAGGTTGATCTTCGATTGTTTCTACTTGAGTTTGCCAACGACTTGCTTCTTGTTTAGCCTCCGATGCACGGGGATTACTCACAGGAATCATCTGGACTTCTGCGATCGCTGCTGTTAAATTGTTAATTGTTCCTTGACTAGCTAGTGTTCGCGCTCTTTCTAAACGAGCTACGTCTTCAATTTCTAACTGCCAACGAGCAATTAATTTTTGTGCTTTGTCATAAACTGGTCTGGAAGGATCAATTTGTTGCGCTTGAGAAATTGCTGTTTGTAAACCATCAACAGTACCTATCCATGCACTTCTTTGAGCATCAGCCAAAGCAATAAAGTCTTCAACTTCTGTTTGCAATTTAGTACTGTCGGGAATTTGTCTAGCAATATCAAGAGCTGTATCAGCATCCCGTGTATCTAACTTTGCTTGTGCTAACTCTAACATCTTGCGTCCAAATGTCGGAATCAACTCTTGTGCTTTTTGATAAAGGTAACTGTCTGAATTTATCGACTCAGCTATTTTGACAGCTTCGAGGAGCTTATCTACTACTTTGCTATTTGCTAAATCTTCAGCTTTGCCTAACTTATCGCCATCTTCCCGCGTTGAGCTAATTAAGCGATTTAATTGATCATACTTAGTACTTGCCCAAAATTTATTATCTATACGCAGCAATTTCGCTGATAGCATAAATGCTGATTGCCAGCGCCTTTGTTTTAATTGTTCTTCTCCATCTTGATAGATACCTTCTGCCTTCGACCAAATTGACTGCCATTGAGAAACTTGATCGTCTACTAATTTATACGCTGAGAGGTCTTCAGGTATTTTGCGTGCAGTAGCGATCGCTTCTTCTAAATTTCCCGCTTGAAAACTTTGATCGGCTAGGCGTAAAATATCCTTTGACCATTCCCCTAAAAAACGCTCAATCTCTCCATGCAGGGGGTGGTTTTGGGGTAGTTGTCTCACCATAGCGATCGCTTGTAGTAAGTCATCCACCTTCTGCTTAGAAGCTGCCAACTGAGCGCAGTGTAACCGCACCGACGCACTAGCCAAAGGCCAAAAAATTGATGGACAGTTGGGAGCAGATGGTAACTTAAATAGCATTGCCATCGCCAAAAACCCGATACTGCCGGGAATTAACGTTAATAATACTGACCACAATACCCAGCTTTTCATCCAGCGTGGCAACCGCTGAGAATTTTTACTAGGTAAACTTGTATTTTCTGAGTTAGTATCTATAGGTAATCCTTCTTTACGAGACACTCCGCGTAGCTTGCTTCCCCGTAGGGGTACGCGATCTTTTTTGTGGCGCTGATTCACTGACTTAGAGGTAGAACCAGTAGCGGGAATGCCAAATGACGAGGTTTCACCGAATTGTTGTTTTTCGGATGTTTCCCCTATTTTATCTGGCTCTCTTCCTTTGCCTGAAGACCACCTGTCTGGAATATCTCGCTCTGTCATTTCTCACACCAAAATTATATTGAATAGTGATCTGTTTTAGGTCGATAATTCCATTGTTGCCATAGTAACTTTCCCATAATTAAAAAGCTACTTTTTTACTCGGTCTTGCTCCACAGATATCATTAAAGTTGGAAAAAATTGGTCTCATTTTATACTTTATCCTGAAACAGAAGATTCCGTTTGCAAATCGGCTATTAATTGAGCCAAATGATCGCTACTTGCTTGATAAACTTTGCCACAAAAGTCGCATGTTGCCTCAGCGCCATCATCTTGAATAATCATGTCTTGCAACTCGGCTTCTCCCAGGATTTTTAATGCCCCTAAAACGCGATCAAAAGAACAGCCACAATGAAAACGTAGCATTTGGCTTTCAGGAAAAATTGTCAGCCCCATGTCTCCTAACAGATCATTGAGGATTTCCGTTAACGTCTTGCCAGCTTGCAACAACGGCGTAAACCCTGATAAAGCAGATACCCGTGATTCTAAAGTTGCGACCAAAGCTTCATCTCTAGCAGCTTTGGGTAGTACTTGCACCAATAACCCGCCGGCGGCTGTAACTCCACCTGCTCCCACGAACACGCCTAAAACCACTGCTGAAGGTGTTTGTTCGGAAGTCATCAGATAATGAGCCACATCCTCACCAATTTCACCCGAAACGAGTTCTACTGTACTAGAGTAAGGGTAGCCATAACCGATATCTCGCACTACATACAAGTATCCGTCACCTACTGCACCACCAACATCTAACTTACCTTTAGCATTGGGAGGCAATTCTATAGATGGGTTTCCTACATAGCCGCGTACCGTCCCATCCAAGCCTGCATCTACCAATATACCACCTAAAAGCCCATCGCCTTTAACCCGGACATTAACCCTAGAACCAACACGCTTCATGCTAGAAGCCATCAATAAACCAGCCGCCATTGTCCGTCCCAGTGCTGCTGTGGCCACATAAGATAGTTTGTGGCGCTGCCGTGCATCTTCTGTTAAGCGTGTGGTGATCACACCCACTGCCCGAATCCCACCTTCGGCTGCTACCGCACGAATTAACTGATCTGCCATGAAAAACCTTACATTTCTTAACAAGTCTACTTGATCTATTCTAAGTTCTCATTTGCGAGAAAAGTGGCAAGAGCGATCGCTAGCAACCGCTGCGCGGAAGTAAAAAGGCAAAAGGCAAAATAATTGTATTCCGGGCTTTTGCGCCATTTTTTAGAGGCAAAGCGGCTTCTTGAAGGTATAGTAGGTTTATTTCCGCTGTACTGTACAGTAGTACGTCAAGTTTAAATCGATGGATGAGCAAGTTCGTAGTAAGGACTTAAGTCCTTCTTTTCTAAGCACTAAAGTGCTTACTACAAACTCTCAAAACT
>JBBSOP010000381.1:0-5274 GCA_038259655.1 Chroococcales cyanobacterium | reverse complement strand
GGAAAAGACTAGCAAGCCAGTCCCTTCTAATTTAGAAAACTTGCCTTTAGAAAATAACGATTTCACCCCAGAGCCGAAAGTTAACTTGGCAGATCCTATTAATTCTCAACTGTCTGCAACGCCGAATTTGTCTTCTGCAAAGCAAGATATTAAACCACCGATAGTCATTAGTGAGGCAGCGCTTCCAATCTCTGAAAATTTCAGCAGCGATTTCTATGACGAACTGCGTCTAAATACTCCTGAAGCGTCAACTAACTTGGTAAGCTCTATCGACTCTGAGGTTGAACCAACAAATGATTTAGAGGTAGAAACTCCTTTTGAAGAATCTCTTGAGATTGAGATGCCTTTACTAGCAACTGAGGTGGTTACATCTGCACTTAAAGAAAATAGCGATCGCCCTATTAAGCCACCAGTGGAATTGGTAGAGCTAATTGATTTTGTGCCAGAAACTTCAGAATTACAAGAGGACGACGATTCACCAGAGTCAACATCTCCAGAGTCAACATCTACAGAGCAAGACACACACGAAAAAGCTCCAGAGAAATCGCTCTCTTGGTCGGAAATTCCAATGCTGCTACAATACCAATCTCTCAACCGCACTGAAGCGATATTAAAGGTATTACAAAAACACGCTGGAACTGTATGTCATATCGATTTTATCCTGCGATCGCTCTATGGGGAGTTGAAACCAGAAGCTTTGAAAGTAGTCAAAGGTAGAGTCCACTCATCAATGACTCATGGCAGAGAAAGCGGTAAGTGGTCAGTAATTCCTGACGAGCCTGGGTGTTACACTTTGGATTTGAAACTACTCAATTCCAATCATCGTAGTTCTTCTGAACAGAGCAAAAACAGAAGACCTTCACCAGTTGCACAAACCAATCTTGTCCCAATGATTGAAGAATTTTCAGGACAATTTTTGATTGATGCACTTACGTCTTTCTTTGAACAAAACCCAGGTAAAATTTTCAATGTGGCGGAAGTTACCGAACAGTTATACGGTGAACTTGATGCAGAAGATTTAAGAGAAGTTAAACCCAAGGTGCTGAATGAGTTATCAAGAGGCCATCGTACAGGACGATTTTCTAGAGTGCCTGAAGAAATCGGACTTTATACCTGGGACTCGAAATTGCTACCAGCGAGAAACGCTAGATGAAATACTGTGTCTGATCTGCAATAATTAAGCCAAATATTTATCGAGAGTGCTGCTAAATTCTTCGTAAGATTTAACACCGACGATTGTTTCTGCCAACTCGCCTTGCTTAAAGATCATGACGGCGGGAATACTACGAATACTAAATCGTTTAGCGACGGGTTGGTTGGCATCGAGGTCTAGCTTGAAAACCTTGGCACGAGTGCTATACTCTGATGCCAGTTTATCTATCAGGGGGGCAATGAGTTTGCACGGGCCGCACCAAGGAGCAGTGCAATCTACTACAAATAACGGTTCGGACTCAAGGAGCATATCGAACTCAGTTTCGTCTTGAATATAAAGCGCAGTCATAAGTTTTCTGCAAAAGAGCATTATCTCATAGCTGTGCTGCACCCACTGCAACATAATTTAAATAAGTGTGTAACTTATGCCCAACGAATCACCCGTATAAACTTTTTGGACTAAAGTAAGCCACATCTTTGTGCTTTTTATCTTGACGAAACTGGGTATCTGAATATTAAAGCATTGTTTTTTGCTGCTGGCTCTATTCAGTTGATTCTTTCAACATGATCATATTCAAGTTCATCGATAGAATATAGAATAGAGCATAATCTAAGATGCAATCTTTCAATTTTAGACATTGCTATCTGTAGACATATTGCCAAATTTAAAGTGTCAATCTTAAACCTCCAAATGTCGCATCAATGTATTTATCACTTAGAAGCTGAATCCTAATCCCTCCATTGATTTTCATCATTTTTGCTACAGTTAGCTGTTGTAGTTCTTGTTCTTCAATTTGATTAAAATTTGACAAGTCAGTAACTTGAATACTAAGCATATTCCTCCTCAATCGTCTTTTTTAAAGCATAGTATTATTTTGTCGAAATAATTACTTAAATTCATCATCCCAAAGCTATATAACAAAGTTCAATAGTTATTTGATCTAGATATTACTATAACTATTTTTCAGCAAACTCAAACTGAATGTTTAGACATAAGTAATTCAATTATGACGGTTGTAAGTCTATTAAATCTGAAAAGCTCAGAGAATTTTCTCATCGAATTTTTTTCCTCAATCTACTAAATTAGATTGTGTTTGCTAATCTACAAGGATTAACCAAAAGAGTTCTATTTCTCTATATCTAACTCGCCAAACTTGGGACTCCACCATCCTTTTTGAGTCCCAAAGTAAGCCACATCCTTGTGCTTTTTGTCCTGACGAGATTGAGGATCTGAACACCTTAACATCGTCTTGCTCTGTCCATCCTTTGTATAGTTGTACTCTTCCAAAGGCTTTTGACACACAGGACAAGGATGTGAAGTTATCTTGGCGGGAGATTTTGGTTGGCTTTCTTTGCTGTGAGGTGGTTCCCAAGACTTAGAGCGATCGCTCCAAAACAGCACACTATTTTCACAACCACTTGTGCATTTAAGGAAGTACTTTTTCTTGACTTTACTGCTTGGGATTTTGGACATCAAATTATTACAGACAGAGCATTTAGTTCTAGAAGTTTCAAATTTGCGTTCAACAGCAGGCTTGCTGCCAGATGAAGGAATAACTAGCGTTTTGGCTTTGGAGAGTGCAGGTATAAAGTATTCCTGATTCCAAGTGCTTAGATATTGCTGCCAACCCTGTTTACCAAGAGCGATCGCATCTAGAGCATCTTCCATTTTCGCAGTGAATTGTGCCTCCAACAAATCAGGTAATGCCTTCTGTAAAAACGCGTCAACCTCTAAGCCCAAAGCTGTAGGCTGTAGATTGTCTTTTGTCAGCTGCACATAATCCCGTTTTTTGAGGGTAGCAACAGTAGGAGCATAAGTACTGGGGCGACCAATGCCTTTGCGCTCCATCAGTTGTACTAACTTTGGTTCGCTGTAACGTGGCGGCGGCTGGGTTTGCTTTTTCTCATGGGCTGCATTCGCAAGAGTGAGCGCCTGTCCCTGCTGTAAAGAAGGTAATACTGAATCTTTGCTGAGATTATTCCAGTACCGCGTATAACCGTAAAACTCAATCACCTGACCCCTGGCTTGCCACAATAAGTTTCCTGACTGAGTGATTACTTGAGTTTTACGCAGTTGGGCAGATTTGCATTGACAAGCGATCGCTCGTTTCCAAATCATCACGTACAAGTTAAACTCATCAGGCGGTAATTCTTCCCGTAATTGGGCTGAAGGACGGAATACATCTGTAGGACGAATAGCCTCATGTGCTTCTTGCGCCGACTTACTGCTGCGATGTTTTGCTACCTGCTGCGGTACATTTGACGGATCATTTTGCTCCAACCACTTACGAGCGCTGGCGCAAAATTCGGGACTCAACATCACCGAATCTGTCCGCATATATGTAATCAACCCAGCTTCGTACAGCTTTTGAGCAACTTGCATGGTTTTGTCTGGAGAAAATCTCAGCTTAGAACCAGCTGCTTGTTGAAGCGTGGAAGTAGTAAATGGGGGAGGCGGTTGGCGATTAACAGTTTTACCTTCGACCTGAATAACTTTATGTGGATACTCCCTTGCCTGTTCAACTAATCTTGTGGCTTCTGCCTCAGACAGCACACGCTTGGACTCTGGTGCTTGTTTACTGTTACTGGCTGCATCATCATTAGCCTCAGTTTCCTGCTCTAAAGCATTTGAACTAGAGTCAGTTGTTCCATTGTAAAAAGCCCGAAATCCTTCAGCGTAATCAACAAAAATGTTCCAGTAGTCCTGGGGAACAAAGACTTGGATTTCTCTTTCTCGCTGGCAAATTAGATGTAATGTGGCACTTTGGACTCTGCCAACACTTTTAGCGCCGTTGTTTAATGCCCAAACCAAGGGACTGCCTTTGTACCCTACCAACTTATCCAGGCAATCCCGGCACAGTCCCGCACCAATCAAGTTGAAATCGAGTTTTCTGGAATTAGTGATCGCGCTCCTGACAGCTGATGCTGTAATCTCGGTATAAACGACACGTTTTGGATCTCTTAATCCCAACACTTCTTTGAGATGCCAAGCGATTGTCTCTCCTTCTCGGTCTGGGTCAGTTGCCAAAACTACTTCATCAACTTGCTTAGCTGCGGCTTTGAGTTTTTGAATCGTTTCTTTAGCTCGTTGGTCACGAGGTATATAGTTACATTTGATACTGCCACCGTTGATGCTAAAGCCTAGTGAATCATCCCCTTCATTACTCAGTTCTCGGATGTGGCCACAACTAGCCTTGACAATCCAATCACTACCCAGGATTGAAGTGAGTTTTTTGATTTTACCAGGGGATTCGACCACAAGAAGGCGCTTCGGCATGGCAGATGCGTTGTAGATACTTTATTTGATTGGTTTGTTGCAAGAAATTATATCTAACATTTTAGTATCTCTGTACTATAATAATGGCTCATTAATACTTTTACTGTAAATATTTTGCCGTAACGACAGGACAGACATCACAAGACATTTTCGCACAAACCAATGTCCACTTCCCCAATTACTGCCCAGCAACAAGTTAACGCTACTCCCCAGCATAAAATTATTCGTTTGACGTTACTGAATTTTCGTTCTGGGCGATGGCGAGGCAACTTTACTATCACTAATTTTTTTACCGATGGTAGGTGCAATATCAGCTTACCTGCTTTGTATACCAATTAGATAGCTAGGGTGTCTAGGCTGATGCTTGCAGCTTCCAAGTCGAAAATGGGCTGCATGTTTTCTATTATCTGCTTGGCAATCCTTTCAATACTTCTTTGTGTCTTTTCTTGGTCACTAGGATTAGAAATAAAATTTTTAAGCTTGTCTACTATATTTTCTTCAACCGCGTTCTCTAATGATCGATTTTTCAGGTAAGTAGAAATTATTATCTTTGCTATGGCAGGGCAAACAAGAGAAACAAGCGATCGCATAACAGCTATAAGTATAATTACAAGATATTACTTAATTTTTAATGTAATTTATACAAATCATGGTTAAACGTTTTTTGTCATAATTTAAGGATAAATTAAGCAATAGGATGTGTTATTTATTGCTGGGCAACACAATATAGTTTTGGAAGACACAAGAAATCGCATCTCGACATGAAGGATGAGTTTTGGAATGCCTTATCTTGCTAAACCCAAGTGATTTCGCAGTGCTTGGCGCATCACGTCCACAGGTACTGT
>JBBSOP010000380.1:0-5288 GCA_038259655.1 Chroococcales cyanobacterium | reverse complement strand
TAAGGGACTTCCAAAGAATAAATCATTCCAAGAAAAACAAGAGACAGGATCTCTCAAGAATGATAATCATTTTAAGGGAGAAAAGGGGTTGCCCTCGGCAACCCCTTTTCTCCCTCTTATCTATGCATGAAGAATCTATACACTTGTCGTCTGCTTTGAAGTTAAACAGTGTAAAATTAGTATGTTTTGTAGCTAAATAAATGCTGCTATTAAAATCAAATAACTTTTGTTTTACTACAACAAATATCAATAAACCAATTACCTAAATTTGGGAAAACTTCATGAGTAGAATCGGTTAGCCGCTCAATCTGTTTTTCAATTTGAGCCATAGCTTTTTTTGTAAGCTTTACGCCATTCTCATAAGTTTTGTGTACTAGCTTAACTACTGGATGAGAACCTTTCCATTTCATAGTACTAGCAAACTTTAAAGCCGTCTCCACTTCATCTAAAATGCTGCCATTCCAATGATTCTCTAGTATTGCCCATGTCCTTTCTATCGGATTATATTTACTATGATAGGGCGGATAGTAAGCTAAACGTATATTTACTTGATGTTTTTGGGCAAATTCTATTATACGTTTCATAAATTGGGTACGCCGTGAACTATTCTGCGGCCCATTATCTTGATTAAGAAGTAGGGTTTGAATATCAGAAAAACGATGCTTTTGTTCTAACCAAAAATCTTCTAAAATATCAACAATAAAATCGCTTGTAACTTTCGATTCTGTAAAGTATAAAAATAGCTCATCAAGCTCTGGAAGGAAGATACCATAAGGAGTTACAGTTGTTTTTGGATTATAATCGTGGTCATCAGCTTTCGCCCCATCCCGGCTTTTACCCCCTCGATCAAATGAGCCAATCTTAACGCGGGCTTTTCCGTCCATACTTAGACGTAAAACACTCTTATCTTCATCTGCGTCTTTGTTTACTATGTCTAATTGCTCGAAGATTGCATCAGTTTGTAGAATTTTTTTTGAGGTTGAACTTTCTTTACTCTTCTTAGCTTGTAACCTAAATTATTTAATTTGACGCGAATTGTTTCTGATGTATGTAACTTTTCATCGCTGTAACCATACTTTTCGATTAATTGCTTTCTGACTTCGGCTGCACTGAGTCTGCTATATAGTCTTTGACTTTTAAAACTAGGGTCAGTTTGGCTTTGTGAATCTACTATATTTTTTATATCTGCTAAAAGACTTGGCAAATGTTCTTCTGCTTTATAACGTCCTTTTGCACTCATGTTATCAATGCAAGTAATACCGCTTTTTAATTCTCTCGTTCCTTTCCGAATCGTATCTCGATTCCATCCTAATTCTGATTGTGCAAGCCTTTGCCCTCCTAAACCTAAGCCCTGAACTGTCTGTGCCATAAATTTACGCTTTGCTGCACCTTTTAATTGAGATGCAGTTTCAATTAACAACTTTTTGAGAGAATCAGTTAATACTATAGCCACCAGTTACCACACTCAAAAACAAGCGTCATTATTTAAATTACTACAAAAAGGGGGTGAAGGGGCTGCCGGCGGCAGCCCCCTAACCCCCCCAGTAAAATGATTATCATTATTGTCGGTGGAATAGTTTATTTTATGGAAGTCCCTTATGCAGTGATTTAAATTAAAACTTAACTCTAAATTAGATTAATCATAAACTAAGCTTAACTTAACTTTAAAGTTAAGCTTTTTAAAAAAATTGACTAAAAGTTTGATGAAATTTACTTAAAAAAATATAGGATTTGTTGTTATAAATTTTTCGCTACTGTCTAAAGAAAGACTTAAAAGATACCTTTAGGAATAATTTTAGACAGCAAATTTTCAGGTAAGTTAAAAAATGCTTACCTTACAATAAAAAAAAGCATGATCCTAAAACCGTGACAGCAACCTCAGCCAATACCTCTACTTCTATTTTTCACCTTTCCCCGCTAATTCGGATTACCTTATTGACTTTATATGTAGCGCTCACAGTACCATTACCTTTTTTATCTCAGGTAACAGCTGCACCCGTACCGCCAGCATTATTGTGGATAGGAATTGGCATAGGTTTAGTTGCTTTATATGCAGTATTAACTGAACGAGTAATTGTCAGTGACCAAGAAATTCAAGTAACATACCCGGTTTGGGTTCCTCGCTTCTTTCGTAAAGGTTGGATTTTACCTTGGTCAGATGTCAAAGAATTAAAACCCCGTTCTACTGGTCAAGGAGGATTGGTTTATTATTTTCTCAGCCAGGATGGAAAAGCTTATTTACTCCCCATGCGCGTAGCTGGATTTGCCCGTTTGGTGAAAATCGTAGAAGCCAAGACAGGCATTAACACTACAGATGTTCGCCCTTTAGCACAGCCGTGGATGTATGTAATTTTGCTAGGATGCACCATACTCTTACTATTAGTCGATGGCTGGACTATCACCACAGCTTTAGCTACCGGGCAATTAAATTAGACAAGGGACAAGGGACAAGGGACAAGGAGACTAGGGGACAAGGAGACTAGGGGAATAACTTATGTCTAATTCCCAATTCCCAATGCCCAATGCCCAATTCCCAATGCCCAATGCCCAATTCCCAATGCCCCATGCCCCATGCCCCATGCCCCAACTTCAGTTAGAACAAGTTAGTCTGTTTACAAAGCTCAAAACCCAGCTTCAGGGACACCCTATATTGCAGGATATCTCCTTTGAGGTATACCCAGGAGACTGCATTAGCATTGTCGGTTCATCAGGTGCTGGTAAAACTTCATTGTTACGTCTAATCAACCGCCTGATTGAACCCAGTAATGGCAAAATCTATCTGGAAAATCAAGAATATCACCAAATTCCCATAACACAGCTACGGCAATGGGTGACACTGGTATTACAAGAATCAAAGCTACTAGGGATGACAGTTCAACAAACTTTGGCCTATCCTTTACTTTTGCGTAGATTGCCCACACAAGAAATTGAGCAACGAGTCAACCATTGGATAGAACAACTGCATATTCCTAGCGAGTGGTTGGGACGGACTGAAGTACAACTTGCTGCTGGACAGCGACAACTAGTAGCGATCGCTCGTGCTTTAATTATCCAGCCAAAAGTTTTACTATTAGATGAGCCAACCTCTGCTTTAGACACTGCTACAGCTTCTCATCTAATGCAAGTCTTAACCCGGTTAAATCAAACTCATCAAACTACAATTTTGATGGTCAATCACCAGATGGATTTAAATCAGATGTTTTGCGATCGGCTGTTACACTTACAGCAAGGCCAATTATTAACAGATCAAACAGCTTCTCAAATCGACTGGGTTAATTTACGCAATAGCTTGATGCAAGCAGACGCTCAAGCTGCCCAAGAATGGATTTAAACGGCTTTGTTCTGAATGAAAACTCTACGATCTTTGAGTACTGAGTGTAGAACGTGGATTGCTAAATTTTTCCTTAGCTAATTTGGTCTGTACCTGGGGAATATTGGCATTCAAAATTTCCATGTTAAACCTGTACCCCACATTACGGATAGTTTGAATTAAACTAGGTTGGCGCGGATCAAGTTCAACTTTTTTTCGTAGCGATAAAACATGAGTGTCAATGGTGCGAGGGTTATCAATCGCGTCAGGCCAAGCACGACGCAGCAATTCTGATCTACTTAAAGGTACGCCTCCAGCTTGCGCTAAAACGTACAGCAAGCTGAACTCTTGGGGTGTTAAGTCGATGAACTCTCCTTGGAATCGAACGCGGCGCTGGACTAAATCGATTTGCAAAGTGCCATAATCGAGGTAAGCTGGCGCAGATGGCGTGCGTTTACGGCGAATTAGCGCTTCTACCCTTGCTAAAAACTCTTGCATTCCAAAAGGTTTACTCAGGTAATCATCTGCTCCCGCCTTTAAACCTGCGACGATATCGGCTTCGTTACTACGCGCAGATAGCATTAAAATTGAAGGCTGCTGCTGACGATGCAACCAACGGCAAAACTCAATACCATCACCATCAGGAAGATCCGCATCTAGAATGACTAAAGTCGGTTGATGGACTAAAAACTCTTCTCTTGCTTGATAAATGCTGGCAGCTTGATGAACTCTATATTCTAGCTGTTGCAAGTGCCAACCGAGTAACGACCTCAGATGGGGATTCCCCTCAACGATTTCAATACAAACCGAACCCACAGTGGTAAGACCCCTTAGCGTCGATAAATTTCAAAGTAACAAGCCTATGCTCAAGGTTTTGTAGTCTTTGTTACTTGAGTCGCAATTGGCTTTACATTTCCTCAAACAAATAGTGGCAATATCTTTAACTTATGCCTTGTCCAAGGCTGAGTTAGTTAAGTTCTTTAATTTTTTATTAAATTTTTGTTAGACTAATCAAAGGTTCTTTTAATTAAACATCCTGCTTCTGTAGGAATGTAATATACCAAAGAACTGTCAACAAATAGGGTAACTACTAACTAAGCTGTCTTTCAGCTTGATAGTGTAAGGGGCTTCCATATTTTAAATAATGATGTCATGATGTCAACTACCCGCCCATAAAACCCGGCTGTAGACAGAGTAAATCATAAGAATAGCTTACCAGATCATAAAATTCCGGGTTTTCTGGAATAAAATTGAATTACGTCTTAGCTACTGGAGGATACCACCAAAATAAATATATTTAGCTTCGATTGACACCACGAGAGTAGAAGTGACACTTCACATTTCAACGTGAATCATTTACAATTCTCATTCTCAAGAGATTAATACAGCAGTTATGCTTCAAGACACACAAGCCATTCGCTATTACCAAAAAATTACCGACGCCTTCGCCAGGTTATGGAGTAGCGGTTATCGCATGGATGATATGCGGATGTATTTGGATGGATATTTAGCCGCGCTGCGTCAGAGTAACGCTATTGAACCTTTTCTAATTCATCGCTTAGAAGAGGAAGCTAGCCGCTACCTGTACGATGAATCAAATTTTCTCATGACTCAAACACAACCACAGCCTGATTACTACTAATTTCTTTAACAGGGCGTAAGTAGTAACCATAGATTAACGCAAATGATTATAGCATATCATTTGCCTTTATCAAGGTTTTAGTGGTGTGAATTTTTGGAGATATTTTTATTGATAAAATCATCCCCTCAGACTTTTTTAGGTTACGCTAACTATTCTGAGGGGATTTTTAA
This sequence comes from Chroococcales cyanobacterium, assembly GCA_038259655.1. Classification (GTDB taxonomy): domain Bacteria; phylum Cyanobacteriota; class Cyanobacteriia; order Cyanobacteriales; family Nostocaceae; genus Halotia. The sequence continues at coordinate 166 of JBBSOP010000380.1, read as the reverse complement.
CATAAGTAAAGCATTTTGACATACTCCCCGCCGTAAACGATCGGGGATTCTGGAGTAATAAGTAATAAGTAATAAGTAATGAGTAAATACCCATTTTTCATCCACTCATTACTCATTACTCATTACTTTAAAGTCGTGCTAGAAGCACGGGGCTTTAGACCCATTT
>JBBSOP010000379.1:0-5292 GCA_038259655.1 Chroococcales cyanobacterium | reverse complement strand
AAGTTTTACTCATTTTAAGTACTAACCTAGTAATACTAAAATTAAGCAGATATCCATACAATAAAGGACATGACTAAAATTATCGTTACTGGAGCAGCAGGGTTTATTGGTTCTCAGCTTGTCGAAGTGCTGCTGCAACAAGGTGAAGAAGTCATCGGGATTGATGAATTTAACGATTACTACGATCCGAGATTGAAGCGCAAGAATATTGCACACTTACAACTGTTGCCCAACTTTACCTTAATAGAGGGAGATATTCAGGTTTTAGATTGGCAATCTCTGCTCAAAGATGTTGATGTTATCTACCATCAAGCAGCACAAGCAGGGGTAAGAGCCAGTTGGGGTAAAAGTTTTCGTTATTATACAGAACGTAATATTAGTGCCACACAAGTTTTATTAGAAGCCGCAAAAGATGCTAAACACTTAAAAAGATTAGTATATGCTTCTACGTCTAGTGTATACGGTGATGCTGAAACATTGCCTACCCATGAAGGCATTTACCCCCAACCTGTTTCTCCTTATGGCATTACTAAGCTAGCAACTGAGCGTTTGTGCGGAGTGTATCACAAAAACTTTGGTGTGCCTGTTGTGTCATTGCGTTACTTTACGGTTTATGGCCCAAAACAGCGTCCAGATATGGCATTTCATAAATTTTTCAAGTCTGTTTTGCAGAATGAAGCAATTTCCATTTATGGCGATGGGCAACAAACAAGAGACTTTACATTTGTCAGTGATATCATTGCTGCTAATTTAGCCGCTGCTACTGTACCCCAAGCGGTAGGCGAAATCTTTAACATTGGTGGTGGTAGTAGGGTGGTTTTAACAGAAGTTTTGGACATGATGGAAAAGATTGTCGGCAAACCAATCAAAAGAAACCACATAGAAAAGGCTATGGGAGATGCACGACACACGGCTGCTGATGTATCCAAAGCTTGGAAAGTTTTAGGATATCAGCCACAGGTTTCTCTACCAGAAGGATTAACTCAGGAATGGCAGTGGATTAAGTCATTGTATTAATTAATTAGAAATTTGTTAATTTTCAACTTTAGGATGCACATTTTCACAAATTTTCTATTACTGGCATCTTGATCTATTTTAAAGAAAATTCCAATTAATGTGCATCGCTGCTTTCAATATTAAGTTATCAAAAAAAGGAGGAGCTAAAGACAACTTAAAAAGTTTACCTCACTTGGAGGAAGCAATAAATGTCCAACTTGCCATATATGTTCCAACAAATATGCTTGAATAATCAGCATTACTATCAGAAACAAACCAATCAGGCACTACCTTCTGTTCTCGAACCCTTTGATCTAAACCAATCTGTAGAGAGATATTCTCGTGAATAATTTTTGCATTGGCAGTTTCTAGCATTTTTTCTACACATTTTTGTAGCCATTCTGCTCGAACAAACAAATTGTGAGATGGATGATTACCATAGCAAAAAGGTACAATGATTACGAGATATCCTTGATCGCTGAGTATTTTATTCACGCAAAAAGTAATAATATCTTGATCATTTTTTTTATCTAAACTTTCCTTGTCAATACTGTGAAACAGCAAACCTGCCATCACAACTGCATCAAATTTATGATTTGACTCTACAAGTTCAGACAAAAAAGATGATAAATCTTTAGTAACAAATTTTTTATTTGGGTAGAGTTTTAAACACTGGTTAATAGCTAACTCGCTGTGATCAACACCAAGGTAGTCACATCGATCAGGCAAATATTTAGCTAAAGCTCCATTGCCACATCCTAAATCTAAAACAGAAAATGACTGCTTCTTAAAAGCGTTATCTAGAAAGCTAGTTGCTGGTGTATATCGGGTAGTATTTTCAACCGATTCAAAGTAAGAATAATAATCATCTTGAAAACGTTCTTCTTCCGATGTTTTGCGTTCAGGAGTTTGATTTTTGATCATAAAAATACCTCATTTGAGTAATAAAATTTATAAAAACTTAGTATGAAAATAGATCCAAGTCTTTAATTGTAAGGATGATTGATTAAGACATAATTAGGTAGATCAATTTATCTCAACTTTTTCAGCTTAATATCTTCCTATAGGACTCATATTTGATTTCTGAAAAGATACGTAGATATGTAGTGGACTGACACGACTAAAATGATGCAAAAAAATGTGGGTTGAGGTGAGGAAACGCAACACCTTTATCCATGTTGGGTTGTGCTGTGCTTAACCAAGCTAACAAATACTTAGATTTTTTCAAAAATAAAATAGTAATCCTATCTAAAAATTAAGAAACAGCAAACAAGTTACTCATAACAGAGTATTTGATTTTGTTAATTTTGAAAATATCTTTCTAGATAGATTAAAAAACTATCCTTAGTAGGATTGCAAAAGTAGCAGTATGGATATTTGTAAAAAACGGCAAAAGTGTATGATAAGTTTTTCAATTGCTATCTTTGGATGGACAAGAAGCAATTGACCTTATAGATACTATTCAGAAGAGATAATAGGGCATGAGTTAAGTTAAAAATTAAAAAATTCTCACTCCTAACTATCCCTATTCCCATGCTTGAAATTCATCGATAGCATTGCGAATTAAAGAAGTAAATTGAGCGCGACGAGTTTCAAAGTTGGCTGCAATTGAAATTAAGGCGATGCCAACGAGTAAGCCAATAATCCATTTGATAAAAGGGTAGCGCCAACTAAAAATTAGGGATTGATAAACACTAGTAATTAAAAATGTAGCTGTGCCAACATAGAGAAAAGCCCTTATTCTGAAAGCTAATCCGGCAAAAATAGCGATGAGGCTGAAAATTCCCGGTATCCAGGCGGTATCTTGATCAAATAAAATTGCCCAACCACAAATTAAACCACTACCTAGCACTCTCAGAAAATGACGAGCAACTTTGTACTCTGGTAGCTTGAGTTGGGTATCTACTTGGGCAATGTACAGCAACGATAATCCAATTGGTGTTACATACCATAAAGCATCAGTCAGATGTAAGTGATTAAACCAGCGCCATAATGCCCAATCAATCAATGCCACACTAATGTAGGTAAAACGGATATTTTCACCTACTTTCGCCAGGAAAATGTAAAATCCAGCGGCTAGTAGTAAGGTGATTGGGTAAACTTGCAGTCTAGTTTCCCATAAAATGATTAATGGTACAGCGTATGAGGCTAATTGCCATGGTCTTTTAGACCATCCCCAATTTTCCCATGGTAAAATGTAAAGGAAATAGGCAACTACGCAAGCGATCGCCCCGTTCCAAGGAATTAAAGGGCCAGCTAACCACTGTCCTACTGCTGTCTCCCGCCAATAAATCCTCATGGCGGCTACTTCTAGTAATCCGAGGTAAACCCATATCTCTCCTACTGTTATTCTCCCCAGGATGCGGGATGAAGCAGTATTATACCGTCCTTGAAAGATGGCATAACGAATCAAAAATACCCCTGTTGCTAATCCCACTAGGCGGTTAACTCCGATGGGAAGAGGAATAGCAGCTATTAATAAGCAACTACTCCAAGCCCAATGAAGATGAGCAATTCCTTTAAGTTCTTGAAGGGTAAGGCGTAAGTAACTAATCAGCCAAGGTGAAAGAAGGCGATAAGCATACATGATGCTAGTACCAAGGGCAGACATAGCAATTAAGCCATCACCTAATCCTCCGCCTGAGGCTTGTAACATTTGATAAAACAAAAGTTCATAGGCAGAAATTGATACGCCAATAATCCCCAAGTAAAGTAGAGGTTTAAAGGCATTATTGCGTCGCCCCACACCAATCACAATTAAAGCTACACCCAGAGAATACAAACCTGTCCAGTCAGTAAAGGTATTCAAGCGCAGCACCACACTGAATGCACCATAAATTAATGGCAAAATGTGGAAGCTACTAGGTAGCCTTTCTAATTGGTATCGTCGCCGCCACCACTCGCCTAGAAGTTGAGTGATTAAACCCAAGGCAATGTTAGCAGCAGCAATCCTAATAACTGAATGTTCCCCAAAGCCTAACACCTGGGCAATTAACAATTCCAGACACCAACCGATGCCATAAAATGCCCAATTTGTTGGTTCTCCCCAACTACGATAAACGATCGCCCCTAATGTAATAACAGTGGCAGCTAAGTAAAATATTCCTGATGTTACAACATTCCAGTAAATTAATGTCGAGTGTAGTGTCATAGTTACCAACTCAAAGCCACACAAAGCGATCGCCCATTGATCGTTTGCTTGTGCATATATAGTTGCTAACTGATTACCGCGTCGGTTGAGAAATGTCCGCCCTAACCATAAACTGAAAATGGCGATCGCTCCGACGACAAACCAACCTGCTATAGTTAGGCGTGGTAATCCAGGCAATCCTTCCCATAGCAACACACTAATAAAACTTAAACCAAAACCTACCGTAATTGCCGCAGTTATGTGATTTCGTAAATAGCGCGTATTCACAAACATTACAGCCACAGCCACAGCTAAACCAATTAATCTGGTTTCTGGTAGCGGTAAAGTTAGTGTCTGGGACATAACCACAGCAAAGACACTTAATAAACTATTGGCGGTACGCTGTGTGGCAGTTGTGCGACTGGCTAAACCTGTGAGTGCTAAAGGCGTAATTAACCAAGTGACACCCCAATAATCTGGATTACTAGTAAAGCCATACCAAGATGATTCGGCATTGATCCACAATAGGGCGAAACTAATAACGGCAAGCCCTAAACCGATATACCAGGCGCTACGTTGCCATAATCTATTTTTGAGGCTGAATATCCATTCAGTCACCATCAAAGTTAACAAAATACTTGCCCAGACTTCTTTGCTGAGATTTGGCAATAACCAATCAATCACAGAACAAAGCGTCAGCACCCCCATGATGTGAGTAAAGTAGATCAAAGGGGGAGGGTTAGAATCACGGCGTTTAGTGACAATGGCGATAGTGATTGTCGAAAATAGTAGATTTAGCGATCGCAATGTGGGATTTACTAAAGAGATTGTCGTTAAACAACTGCCAAATAATAGTGCTAATATTTCGCCAAACTGAGCTAATTCTCGTTTTTGGGTGCGATGTAGATAATCTGCGATCGCTACCATCAAAATTAAGTAAGGAAACAAAGCTATACTCAGCAACGCCCAAGGTTCATTTTGAGCATTAGTGAGAATAGTACCAGTAGCGATCGCCCAGTCTTGTACTTCAGTAGGAATTAACCGCCAACCCAGCCAAATTATTTGTAAGCCAATAGCAAAAATTGCCGCCAAATCAATCTTTAAACTATGCCTTTGCAAGCGACGAGCCACAAACCATAAACTCAATCCACTGACAGCTATTGCTT
>JBBSOP010000378.1:0-5300 GCA_038259655.1 Chroococcales cyanobacterium | reverse complement strand
ATAAAGTATGTTTACCTGGTGGTGCTAAGGTGGGGTCAAGGGCGCTAGGCATGACTACATACATTGATGGGTCAGAATCGGGTATTTCTCCTAAGGTACATTTACTATGAGCTTGTTCTACATGAGCAACGGAATCTGCAATCAAGATAGATCCGATTAAGTATTCATCTTTGTGGGCATGAAATGGAAAACGCAAAGGTTCATCTAACGCCAAATCTATCTTGAGGATGGTTTCATTATTGTTAACAATGCGGCGTTCTAATCTTTCCCACAATTCGGGGTCTGCCGCATCAATATCACTTTTATCAGTCATTTGCAAAAATAACCGCTTGGCATCGATATTAGAAATCACCCCGTATTTAGCGCGATATTCTTTACTGCCACTAACTCGTACACCAACGGCTTTACCATCATCAATCAAAACTTTTTCAACATGCTGGTCTGTAAGAATCACACCGCCTTTACTTCTAACTAAATTCACTAATGCTTGCACAAGCGCACCAGTACCGCCCCGTGGTCTAGCCATACCGGGGTCATGACGCATCGCCATCATAATTGCACCAATAGCAATGGTTTTTTGTGATGGTGGCGCACCAAGTTCTGAGGCTAATCTTGCCAATGGCGCTTTCAGAAATTCCGAATCAAACCACTCGTTGAGTATGTCTTCAGCGCTGGTTAGCATATTACGAATAAAGTCCAGCGTTTTGTTTGGCGAACCGATGACTGAAAATAAATCTTTTATTTTTGTAACGTCGTAGTTGCCGGCGATATCGATAATTGATTTAGGCGGAGCATTAAACATGGGAATCATTGCCCCCAATGCCCGCTGCCAATATTGAGTATATTCTGCATATTTTTTGGCATCGCGATCGCTATATCGGGCAATTTCTGCACAAGTCTTATCTAGTGATTTATGACCTAAGAAATATTTTCCATCAGGATGGGGACAAAAAACAACTGGATCGCATTCGAGATATTCTAAACCGTATTTTTCTAGTTCTAATTCTTCAACAACTGGCCCCAAGTGAATAAATTCATGGTCAATGGCACACAAATTAAATTTAAATCCCGGCGCTGTTTCTGGTAAACATTCTTCAGTCGTTGCTGCTCCTCCTGGAACAGAACGCTTTTCCAACAACAGGACACTATAGCCAGCTTTGAGCAAATAAGCAGCACAAACTAGTCCATTATGTCCTGCACCGATAATTACAACATCATACTCTTGCATGTTTTTTATTGGGAAATAGATAGAGGTAAATAGAGTAACTTGAACTATTATTACAAAGTATTAAGAAAAATTACAACTTTGAAGATTACTAATTTACTTAGTCAGAAAATCTATTTTTGATGCAGATAATTGCTGCACATTAGTTTCTAAAATCATTGTTAAACTTTGCTGTTGCACTTCCATTTCTTTAATGCGAAACGTTATGTCTTCCCATGTAAAAGACGGAAGTTTTGCTAGTTCTTTTAGTTTCTGCAAAAATGCTGCAATCAGGTCTATAGAAATACCTGATTCTGAATTGTACTTGATACTTTCCACTAGGATTGGTTGTGTACTAGTGCGGGGAATAATTATTCCTACAGCATTTAGTGATTGAGTGTTATCACCTTCTTTTATCAGCACTTTCGCTTGAAATTCTATTTTGCGATCGCCTGTTAAAAATAACTGGATATCTTGTAGTTCAAAACTGATGCTTTCACCATCTACATTTAACTGAAATTTCTGTGATAAACTGCGAGCAAACTCGGAATTTAAAGCACAGTTAATATCTGCTTCGGTCATGACCACGCGAGCGATCGCATTAACTGGCTCATTTAATTCGACTTGACCAAAAATAGCACTTAAAGGATTAATAGAAATACTATCTGTTTGCAGTTTTATTTCTTGAACACGGATGTTTTCTTTTAATACCAATCCTTTAGCTGCAACGGAAACACCATCAGAATGCCCCTGAAGTACTTGCAACAAATCGGTTTGCACATCAATATCAATTTGTTCTGCTTCATCTAGCTGGTCAGATACCCTGCGTTCAGCTTCTTGTGATATTAGCTGCTCTTCCAAGCGTTGCTTGTCTGGCATAAATTTTTACTCTTTGAGCTTCCTATTGTTAATTACTGTAAACGTTAAATAGGCAAGAGCGTATCTATAAAACGATATATACAAGTAGGAAGAAGGGAACAGGAAAGAAGAGATATGAGGTGTACTAAATTATGCAAAAATCAAAAACAACTGACTATTGACCTGCGTTGCCATCATTAAGATGTACTAAAGAGCAATACAATCAAAGATAATTTTCCAGAAATACAGGAGTAAATTCATTGGTTGAGCAACCAGAACTTCAGGAAAATTCTTCAATGCAAGCAATTCGGCGCGTCCTGGGGAGTTTGCGTACTTACCGATGGATTTCACTAGGAGCCTTAGTCAGCCTGTTGCTGTTGACAGTTGCCAATGCCTTGACTCCCCAGTTGTTTCGGTGGGGCATTGATCAAGGCATTATTAAACAAAATTTACAAATCGTCCTTTACAGCGCTGCTTGGATGGTTGTTGCCGCGATCGCTCGCGGTTTATTTAACTTTGGACAAAGCTATTTAGCAGAAGCCGCATCTCAAGGTGTAGCTTATGAACTGCGTAATCAGATTTTTAGTAAAATTCAAAACCTCAGTTTTAGCTATCATGACCAATCACAGACTTCTCAACTGCTAACCCGTGTTACTAGCGACATTGAACAGATTCGCACATTTGTCGGTACTAGTTTAATTCAGGTAATTGGTGGAGTTGTGACATTGGTGGTAATTGCGATGGTTTTGCTGGTGATGAACTGGCAACTAGCACTGATTACCCTAACGGTTGTACCGATGTCGGCATGGTTAATGGCACAATTTATCACCCGTAATAGTGGACTATTCCGTCAAGTACAAGAGCAACTGGGTGATCTCAACGCCGTCTTGCAAGAGAATTTGGTAGGAATTAGGGTAGTAAAAGCCTTTGTGCGGGAGTCTGCCGAAAAGAGGCGTTACACTACCATGAATGATGCCTTGGTTAAGGCAAATATGAAGACCATTCGCGCCATTCGCAATACCTTCCCATTTATCTTTTTGCTGAGTAATTTGGTGACATTGGCAGTTTTTGCCTACGGTGGAGCGCAGGTAATTGATAATAGGTTTTCCATTGGGGAACTAGTGGCGTTTAACTCTTACTTAGTATTAATTCTCCAACCGATTTTATTGATTGGCTTTGCTGCACCCACGATCGCCCAAGCAGCCGCCTCCGCTGAACGGATTTACGAAGTAGTAGATGCAGAAGTGGAAATTCGCGATCGCCCAGATGCCATTGATTTTGAAACCTGCGGCGGTAGAGTTACCTTTGAGAACGTCTACTTTCGCTATCCTGGAGCTGCAACCGCAGCCCTGAAAAATGTTTCCTTTGAAACCAAGCCCAAGGAATTGATCGCCGTTTTGGGAATGACAGGTTCTGGAAAAAGTACAATTATGAACTTGATTGCCCGATTTTATGATGTCACAAAAGGATCAATTCGCATTGACGGGCGAGATGTACGAGATTTTACACTCCACAGTCTCAGAACGCATATTGGAATTGTGTTTCAAGAAACCACGCTCTTCTCTGGGACTATCCGCGAAAATATCGCTTATGCCAAACCCATCGCTACCCTAGAACAAGTAATTGAGGTAGCAAAAACTGCCCAAATTCATGATTTTGTTGTTAATCTACCCGATGGCTATGAGACGATTGTAGGTGAACGTGGCGTGGGTTTATCTGGGGGACAAAAACAACGAATTGCGATCGCCCGCACCTTACTGACCGATTACAGTATTCTGATTTTGGATGATAGTACTTCTGCGGTAGATGCCAAAACTGCGGCTCAGATTCAAGCTGAACTAGATGATCTGATGCGCCAAAAAGCTTGTGTTACCTTTGTTGTGGCTCAACGCATTAGTACAGTTAAAAACGCTGATCGCATTTTCCTAATCGATCAAGGAAAATTAATTGCCCAAGGTACTCATGAGGAATTAATGCAAACAAGCCCCCTATATAGTGTAATTTTGGAATCTCAAATCAAGCAGAAAGAGAAAGTATAGGGCATAGGGGGAATTTATTTGTACCATATCCCTTCCCCTTGTCCCTGCTCCCTGCCTTGTAACGAAAACTTTATAATTTAAAATTTAAAATTGTTATGAGAGGTACAAGCCTAGTTGTTGCACCAGATCAAAACGCGAGTCATCAACTTTCCACTCTACGGCGCTTTTTACAATACCTGCGACCCTACCGCAAAGAAATTCCCATTGCCCTGACATTAGTAGCGATCGGTGCATCAACTCAAGCAATTGGGCCGTTTTTACTTGGCTGGTCAATTGATAACTTGATTGCAAAAGGCAATTTGCAAGGTTTGTTACTAGTGTTAGGCTTACTGGGGCTAATTTACGGAATTGGTATTGTGGCAATCCGGGGTCAAATCCTGCGAGTTGGTTGGATTATGCAGCGGTTGCTGGCTCAATTGCGACAAGATATTTTTCTGAAAATCCAAAGTCTACCACTGAGCTTTTTTGACCGCAGTGAAGCCGGTGATTTAATGAGCCGTCTACTGAATGATGTTAGTACTGTAAATCAAGCGTTTGGACAAACTATCGCCCAAATGTTGGGTAATACTTTAAGTTTGGTTGGCATTGTAATTGCAATGCTGGCAATTAACTTGCAACTTGGGTTATTGAGTAACCTGGTTGTGCCATTAATGATTTTAACTACAAGTTTTTTTGCGCGTTGGGCTAGAGCCAGATTTCGCGTCACCCGCCAAACTATTGGCGAACTTTCTGCCAAGTTAGAAGAAGACATTGGTAGTGTGCGAGAAGCACAGGCATTTAATCGTGTAAATATCAACATCGCAGAGTTCGATGTTCTCAACGCTGCCAACCGTGATGCTAACGTCGAAGCAGTGGCAATTACTGCTGCTTTTTTGCCGTCTATCGATTTTCTCAACACCCTAGCAACTGCCGCTGTCTTAGCTTATGGTGGCTATCTCGCCGTCACAGGAGCAGCAACAGTTGGTGTAGTAACATCCTTTTTACTTTACGTTCAGCAGTTCTTTCGCCCCATCCAAATTCTTAGCCAATTTTACACCCAAGCCCAATCCGCTTTTGCTGGATTAGAACGCATTTTCCTACTATTGGATGAACCGTCAGAACTTCAAGACGCACCCAATGCTACTGAAATGCCCCCTATTCAAGGTGAGGTGACATTTGATCATGTCACCTTTGGCTATAACCCAAATCAACTAGTTCTT
>JBBSOP010000377.1:0-5313 GCA_038259655.1 Chroococcales cyanobacterium | reverse complement strand
TCAAGGGCCTTTAGAGTCCGCAGTGGGTTCTGGTGAAGGATTATCTTATGCTCAAAGTGCGATCGCTCTACGTAACTCCCGCCGTCTACTACGATTGGTAAACCAACTACTAGATCTACAACGTCTCGATGCTGGAAGAATGCAGCCTAACTTTCGTCCCTGTGATTTAGTTGAATTTATCAGCCAAATTGTTGAGTCGTTTCGCCCCTACTGTGAGAAAAAGGAATTGCATCTCGTCACTGAGATGGATGAATGTCCTACAGTCTACTTGGATATGGAGAAATTTGACAAAGTGGTTTATAACCTCCTGTCAAATGCGATGAAGTTTACTCCTGAAAGAGGCACAATCAGCGTCAAACTTCAATCCGCAGAAAATCATTGCATATTGCAAGTAAAAGACACAGGAATTGGTATTGTTAAAGAACAGATTCCCCATTTATTTGAGCGTTTCCGCCAAGCAGAAGGTTCAGAGAATCGCTCCTATGAAGGTAGTGGCTTAGGTTTAGCTTTAGTCAAAGAATTAGTAGAATTGCATGGTGGCAAAGTAACTGTGGAATCAGTTTACGGCGAAGGTACTACCTTTACTTTATGGTTGGTTACAGGAAATTCTCATTTACCCACACAACAAGTACTAGAAACTCCTGTTGAACTAAATAGAAGTCGCGCCAGCGTAGAATTAGCTGATTTAGAACTGATAGAGTCAACTACAGATGATATTGAAACTATTACTCAAAAAGACTTAATACCCAATTCTGATAATCAACACTTAACCAGCACTCAGCATTGTATTTTAGTTGTAGACGATAACCCCGATTTGCGAACTTATGTATCTGATATCCTCCGTAGTAATGGCTATCAAGTTAAGACCGCTCGTAATGGTGATCAAGGATTTAAAATAGCTCAGGAATTTACACCCAGCCTAATTGTTACTGACTTGATGATGCCTTTGGTAACAGGGCTAGAGATGATTCGGATGATACGTAAAGAAGAAAAATTGAAAGGCATTCCAGTAATTCTACTTACAGCAAAAGTTGATGAAGAAACTCGCATCGAAAGTACAGAACATGGTGCAGACGCTTATTTAGCAAAACCATTTAATGATCGCGAACTGCTAGCAGAAGTTAGGAATCTTTTAGCTCTAAAAGCAAATGAACGACGAGTTTTGGAACTAAATACTTACCTGACAGAATCGGTACTCAAGCGCTTTTTACCTTCTGCATTAGTGCAGAAAGCCGCAACTGGAGATTTGACTTTAGATTTACGCCCAGAACCGCGTTTAATTACAGTTTTATTTAGCGATATCGTTGGTTTTACTCAGCTAGCAAACACACTTAGATCTCGACGAGTAGCAGAATTGCTAAATGAATATTTAGAAGCGATGACCAAAGCGGTGTTTGACAATGGCGGTACTGTAGATAAATTTATGGGAGATGCTATTTTAGCTTTATATGGAGCGCCAGAAGAACTTACCCCAAATGAACAGGCACGACACGCTGTCAATACGGCAAGAGCAATGCAACGCGCGCTTGTTATACTAAACCAACGTTGGCGCGACCAAGGTATATTTGACTCTGATGGACTCAGTGGCGTACAGTTCCGCTGTGGTATTCACCAAGGTACAGCAGTTGTAGGTATGTTCGGTAGCGCTGAACGTGCTGATTATACAGCCATTGGCCCTAGTGTAAACATTGCTGCCAGATTACAATCTGCTGCTATTCCCGGTACTATCCTGGTTTCTGCTGCTGTGGCAGATTATTTACAAGACGAAGAAATTACCAAAGGTAGCCCTCTAAAACTCAAGGGAGTAGATGAAACAGTTCTCACCTTTGTGATCACACCAGAATTAATGGTTAATCGCTAAAATTTAAACTGGATCTTAAATTATTAGCAGCTATAGCACCGAATCATATCTGGTTTGAAATTTAATATGACAACATCGGTTGCAGATAAAACACCTATTTCAGCCAAAGTCTGGAGGCGACATACTGACCCACCAAGTTTGTGGATTGTTGTAGCCATAAGTTCGGTTTCGTTGCACTTGCTGGCTTTCTGGTTTATGCGCTCAACTAATGTTTTTAAACCGTGGTTTCCACAGCAAAGCCAAGGTGTGGTTCCTATTGAATTTGTAGAAATTTCTCCTCAAGCTAAACCAAAATTAACGGTTAAAAAAGTAACGCCTAAACCACCAAAAGTTTCCCAACAGTCTGTACCATCACGTTTACCAAAAAAAACACAAACCACGCCTAAAAATCAGACTTCCGATGTTATAAGTTCTGAGTATACAACACTTAACAGTAGCAAAACTGAAGTTTCTCAAGCTGATACTCCATTATTTCCTCAAAAAATAGTTTCTACACCAACACCAAAACCCACACCGACTAGTAAACCCAAACCAACACCTACAATTCCACCAGTCGGCGATCTTCCTTGGAACCGCCGTCAGGAAATCAAACTGGGAAGAGGAAAGCCATTACCAGCAGGTATTCCATCAGTACCATTAGAACAGACAAGAAGATCTGACACTGAGCAAGAACAGATTCCTGGCATTCCAGGAGAGGAAGCTACATCTAAACCAACTGGGGAAAGTTCTCGGATTCCAGGAGAAGAGGCTACATCTAAACCAACTGGGGAAAGTTCTCGGATTCCAGGAGAAGAGGCTACATCTAAACCAACTGGGGAAAGTTCTCGGATTCCAGGAGAGGAAGCTACATCTACACCAACCGGGGAAAATTCTCGGATTCCAGGAGAGGAAGCTACATCTACACCAACCGGGGAAACTCCTCGTATTCCGAGACAAGGAGGATCAATAGCGATCGCAACTCCTCTATCTAAAAATGAAGTACTTCAATTGATACAAGAAGGCAAATTGAGAGACAATGATTTACCTGATGTTCTAGCTAAATACCAAGGAAGCAATACAAAAACATTGGATTCAAGTTTTCTCCCTGGTGATTCTGGGCTTCAACCTGCACAGTTATTAACTAGCTTAGTAATTGATAAAAATGGCAAATTTCAACAGGCTGTAGTTATAGAAATAGAGCCAGTGAAACTACAAAGTGAGAAAGTATTATATGAGAAAGTTATCAATGATCTGTTCAGTAATGAGAACTTTCTACCAGGCCATAATCAAGATGGCACAAAACCACCAACGAGCAATCTATTTGTAAAAGTCACTATTAAGCCCGTTAACTCTAATTAGGTGCTTGAATTTTCGTAAAAGCTATGTTATATTTACATGGTTTGCGGGCGTAGTTTAGTGGTAAAACTATAGCCTTCCAAGCTATTAATGCGGGTTCGATTCCCGCCGCCCGCTTAAAAGTTAAAACCCTTGTAAGCTAAATCTTACAAGGGTTTTTTGTTTTTTACAATAATCTTTTTGCAGTATATTTGTTCTATTTTTAACGTGAGTTCGATGAACCTCTCCCCAACTCCTCTCCAACGCGCAGAGGTGCAGAAATTTTCCTAGTTTTGAACGAAAAAATCAAACTTTTGGCGCAATCAATCTCACTATTGTCTTAACGGATCAATTAGGATATCTGGATCAATCTCAATCATGGTGATCTTGGCATTCTCGACCACCGTGTTTCCCATAATAGTATTGTGCATTGCCTCAATCAAACTTTGATTCTTCTTCTGCAATGCGTTCGTAGTGCAAAATTACATGATAATGCTTGGCTATTGGCTCTCCATAGTATGATCGCTCTACTGTGTCCCAGTCTATATTTTGTTGTTCTTCTGCCATCTGACGATAGTCATCGGCTAGCTGCTCTAAAGCGATCGCGTGTTCCTTTGTTTGACCAAAACTTTGAAACTTCTCCTTTATTTCCTGTAAAGCATGAACATTTGATAAGATAGCAGTCTTCAGTGAATTGGTCTTACTTATTTATGGCGTTCGAGAAAGACACCGCCTTTGAGAGTTCCTGGTTCACTACCGTAACTGCTGACTGTTAGCGATCGCAGATTGTTAAAAAATGGTTTGCCTACTACTTCTACTAGCTTAATAATCGGTAGCTGGCGTTCTATTAAATCTCGACTTTTTGTCCAATCTAGATACACATAACCCTGATTTGGCTTGGGAATAGCAGCGATACTATTTTGGAAACTGCGATCTTTAATTAAGGAATTTTCCTTAATTGCGATCGCTTCGTTCAAAGTTTCCAAGTTAGAGGCGAAAATTTCATAATTTCCCAGGGTTGTATGTACTCCTTGGACTTTTGCTTCCACGGCATATTTTGGCCGACCTTGAAGTTCAGTCTGTTGCATAGCAGCAGTTAACTCTATCCAAGCAGATATTTTTTGCTGATCTAGACTCAGAGAACTAGTACTAAGTCCACTAGATGAGGCGATCGCATCTAAACGAGAAATGCCTTCTGGTACATTTTCTAATTTTTCTACTACAAACATCCAATCAGGAGTTGTTTGACCTGCACGAGGTAACAATGCTAAGGCGTATTCTCCTTTTACCCAGCTGAATATGTCTTGTTGCAAGTTAATATTTCGGCTTTCTTGCAATTTTGCCAAGGGTTGTACCACTCTAGAAATTATATCTGTTTTAGAACCAGATATAGCTGTTTTTATTTGTGTCCAGAGTTTGGCTAAATCGCTGTTAGCTAAATCGCTCAAATCAGAACTAGCAATGACTAGACTTGCGTCAGTTGGGATATATTGCAGCGCATCTACAGGTTTAGATAGTAGCGTGGATGGGGTGACAGTTGCCGATGAAGTCAGAAAACTCGTTTCTGCTAGTAAACCCTTGGGGTTCAACGTCAAGGCAATAATCTGGCTATTATAAGTCGGTTTTGGTAGTTCTAACTCTTGCCATTGGGCAATAGTGGGAAGATTGAGAAAAGCTGCCGCTATAGATCCTTGAGGCAATTGTTGAGTAGCTTTTTGGTATTGAGGAGAAGTAGTTAAATTGAGATCGGGTACTTGGACATTATTGATTGCGTCTCGTAGCACCTTAAGATCATTGGCAAACAATACAAAGCCATCTACAACTGCACCTACAAGTAAATCCTGCTGCGATTGAGAATTGTCATAGAGCAATTTTGCACCTTTGTATTGTTCAACAACTAAATTGCCTCCAGCTAATACCTGCTTGGAAAACCACAATTCTACGAACTCACGACTTTTTTCTGGTTTGTTGGTTGCTAATGCCATCAGATACCCTGGCTGCTTGCCGTTTTCAAAGTCACGATCAATATCTAACGTGGTGACAGCCAGTGTAATTTCGTTGCCTAACCAAGGTTGAATATCTTGTTTATAATCTATACCACTGTTAGTTAATAAACTGGTTTTGAGTTTAGATAATTC
>JBBSOP010000376.1:0-5336 GCA_038259655.1 Chroococcales cyanobacterium | reverse complement strand
ACTTGTGCTGAGTTTAGCCTGAGCGTAGCGGAAGGGCGTAGTCGAAGTGTCGAAACTCAGTGCATCGCTGATAACTAACAACTGACAACTGACCCTGATAACTTAAATAAAAATACCTCATCCATCTTAAAATGGACGAGGTAAGTAATAACTAAACCAACAAGGACTTTTACTAGTTGTTACTTTTGAAGAAAGGAGGAGTTATGACAATCGCTACCACAAGAACAGTAGTAAGCTGTTAACGAAGCACGTTAAGCAGATTTAAATAAATACTACTTGAAATGCTTTCTCAGGAGTAGTAAATCTCGAAGGAGAAAACCCTCATGTCATTTACTGTTCATACTTTAACAGAGGCAATCAGATGGATGTAGCCAAGTTGGCTGATTTTTTAGAAATAATTTAGGTTCAACCCCATAAGACCCCTACTGAACAAGAGTTCAGTGGCTTTAAGTCAGGGGGGGTTAGAATCCCCTTTTGACTTCTCATAAAGCCCCCTGCCGACGCTCGCGGACTCGCTACCGCTGCGCTATCCTGTCTTCTTCAAATTACTTGGAAATTCACAGAAGAGGGATAAAAGCAAGATGTGCAAAAAAGAGAAAATTTGCCAAAATTAAATATTTTCTCAAATAAAGATGATTTCTAGAGTAAACAAGGGATAACTAAAGATAGTTCAATTTAGGGTAACTATTCTCTTAGTGTTCTATGACCTACTGCCTCAGAATTGCTGATATACCGACAAATGAACGTCCGCGTGAACGATTGATAACTCATGGCCCCAAAATTTTAGCCACAGCCGAGTTAATAGCAATTCTTCTAGGCACTGGTCAAGGGCCAGGCAAACTTTCAGCCGTGGGTTTAGGACAATATCTGTTGCAGGAATTGGGTAAACACCAGCGCGACCCATTGGCAGTTTTACGAGAAGTTACCCCAGCTGAACTTATGCAAATTCCTGGAATTGGCCCAGCAAAAGCGACAGCTATTTTAGCGGCCATTGAGTTGGGCAAACGCGCCTTTCAATCCCGCCCTTTAGACCGCACCCCCATCGAAAGCCCAGTTGCAGCCGCAGCAGCACTTAGTCAAGATTTGATGTGGCAGTCGCAAGAGCGTTTTGCAGTGGTGTTATTAGATGTCAAAAATCGCTTACTGGGTACACAAGTAATTACTATTGGCACTGCAACCGAAACTTTAGCATCTCCCCGTGAGATTTTTCGGGAAATTATTCGTCAAGGAGCAACGCGGGCAATAGTTGCACATAATCATCCCTCTGGTAACGTTGAACCCAGCCAAGAAGATATCGAATTAACACGCCAATTGCTGATAGCAGGACAGTTTCTAGCAATACCGCTGTTAGATCATCTGATTTTGGGTAATGGCAACCATCAAAGTTTACGTGAATTGACGACTTTGTGGAATGAATACCCCCAAGGAGATTAATGAATACTAGTAGGGACACAGTATTTTTTGTCCCTACTCTCATACTATAGAATTACTATAGAATTTAACTAGAAAAACTCAACTGTTCTTCTGAAATCCAAGTGCCGTGGAATCCATAAGGTATTCGCTGGGGAATTAGCACCCGCGCCACAGGTTCGGCAGTCATATCTTGGGCATTCACTACTACCATCTCAGAAGATTTTGAACTTTGGTCATGGACAAAAGTGATCAACCAGCCATCATCCTCCACTGTGGAACCAGGACGTGGCACAAACACAGCTTCACCGCCATAGCGTCCCTCTTTAAATTCATGGGTTTGAGACTTGCCATTACTGAGGTCGTACTTAATTATGCCGTCTAAAAGAGGCTCAGTACTATTTGTCATCCTGGCAGTATAACCATATTGGGTGTTTTGCCCTAAAAAGTTTTCGTTGATGCGGGGAAATTCTACTGGAACATCATCTAGCATTTCTTCATGCACTGTCCCATCATTCAAGTTAAACCGCCAGCGATGCAAACGAGGAATATCTCCTTCTGGATCTAGTTCCGTTTCTTTACTAGTTAAAACATTAGTAGAATTCATTCGACAGGCAATAAGTACTACTTCGTCTTCTTCTTCATAAGCATTAAGGGTATGAAAAATGTAGCAAGAGGGAGTCTCAAACCAGCAGATGCTACTATTATCGCCGTAACGTGGAACAATGCCAAAGCGACTGGGGCGATCGCGCTCAAACATAATTGGAGATTTTCCCCGTTGTGCGCGTTTGGCGCTAAAAGTCAGCGGTAGATCCATAAAAATCGTGTAGTTTTCAGTGATGGCAAAATCGTGCATCATCACGCTCGTCGGTAAGTCAATCGGTACTGTCCGTACTAACTTGCCTTCTGTGGAAACTATGCTGTATTGCAAATATGGTGGCTCGAAGGAGTAGCCAAAGAACATCATCTCACCGATAATTGGGTCTATCTTGGGATGAGCAGTAAAGGCAGAATTTAGTTGGCCATGATAGGTGTACTCACCAATTGTCTTTAAATCAGGAAGCCTAATCACATAAGGCGCACCTCCTTCCCACAGCGCTAACAGTTGACCTGCGTGCCACACAAGAGCAGTATTGGCAGTATTTTTTTTGCTAATACCGTGAGGAACTTTTGTCTGCTGTGGTTCTGTAAGTCCAGTCCAGACAGCTTTATTGGCTTGTTTCTCGATTTTCCATCCGGTTGTTCGCACGTAGCGATTGCAATAAGTTGCTTTGCCGTCGCTAATTCGCACACCATGTAACATCCCATCTCCATCAAACCAGTGATATTGGCCAATGGGTGCATGTTGAGGATTAGGACCGTTACGCACAAACATACCCGATAGTTCAGAGGGAAGATGACCTACTACTTCTAGGGTGTCACTGGTAATTTCCTTACGGACAGGTGCAAAATTTCCTTTAAGATATCGATTGGTCGCAGTTATTGTCATTGTGTTAATTGTGAGAGCGAGTGAATCTGATAGTGGCACTTTTTCAATAATAATTAGCGATCGCCTTTATGGTTCTTCGCAATACAATTTTTATTTTTTAGAGACTACCTATCACGCCCTAAAACTAAGTATTTTTATTCATAACCACCACTCACGGCCTAGACATTCTAGATTTTAAATGCTATCGCTAACTCTACACTAGTTTAACTTTCATCATGGCTTCTGTAATCCGAGTGCATCGTCTTGTCCCCAATGTTTTACGATTTTTCCATCTTCCACTTGATCGATGTGCATGATTGACAAGCTGATTTGCTTACCCGTTGGTGGAAGACTCTCAAACTCTCCTAGATGCGTCGCTGTGAATGTTCTGCACGTTACCACTTTATCGCCTGAAACCGATGACTTCGTCAAAAATGTCTTGCCCTAGACTAAAAGCTAAACAAAATGAATAACCAACAGGTGCATGTAGCGATCGCTATTCTTTATCAAGAAAACAAATTTCTCATGCAACTACGAGACAATATTCCTACTATTGCTGCTGCTGGTTGCTGGGGACTATTTGGTGGTCACATTGAAACTGGCGAAACACCAGAAGTAGCAGTAAAACGAGAAGTTTTAGAAGAAATTGGCTACACCCTACCGCCGTTTTTTGAATTTGGCTGCTATGCCGATGATGCAGTTGTGCGTCATGTGTTTCATGCACCACTATTGGTGGAACTCAATCAACTAGTTTTGAATGAAGGTTGGGATATGGGTTTATTGACACCAAAAGATATTCGTCAAGGCAACTGTTATTCGGCAAACGCAGGTGAAATCAGACCTTTGGGGTCTATGCATCAGCGAATTATGTTGGATTTTATTGAGAAAAAGCAACAATCCTAACCGTTAACGCCCATAATCAAGATATAGCGCTTCTCTATTAAGAGAGGGGCTAGGAACTAGGGACTAGGGGCTAGAGTGGTGTATTTTATCCATAAGAAAACCGCTATATTTGTCCCATTGTGTGAAGTGGCTAAAAATTTCTATGACTCCTCAGGAAAGTGATACAAAACAAGCTTCTACGTCCGCGAAAATATGGCGTAGTTGGCAAGAAAATCTGACTTTAATTGCGATCGCCTTGTGTTTATCACTGCTGATCCGAACTTTTATTGCCGAACCCCGCTACATCCCTTCGGATTCAATGTTACCTACTTTACATACAGGCGATCGCTTGGTGGTAGAAAAAGTTTCTTACCGTTTTCACCCTCCCATAACTGGGGATATTGTTGTCTTTCAGCCTTCGGAAGAACTGCAAAGTCGGGGATACCCTAAAGACCAAGCTTTTATCAAGCGGGTGATTGGTGTACCTGGCAAGATTCTCAAGGTTACTCAAGGCAAAGTTTACCTCAACGGTCAACCTTTGGTAGAAGACTACATTGCTGAACCACCAAATCAGCCATTTCCACCAGTACAAGTCCCAGAAGATCAGTTTTTTGTCATGGGCGACAACCGTAACGATAGTAACGATTCTCGCTATTGGGGCTTTTTACCGAGAAAAAATATCATCGGTCGGGCAGCATTTCGCTTTTGGCCTCTTGATCGCATAGGGTTTATTTAAGTTGCGCGTTTAAAATAGAGTACAGGCTTCATTTTGAGCAATGATAAATTTCCCACAAAATCGTTGCCCCTTTCTATGTCTAAACGTTCATCTTTACGAAAATCCGGTGCAAAAAATCCCAAGCAGCGGCTAGAAAAACAGCAACTACTCCAACCCATTTTTGAGAGAGCTTATGATGCGATCGCCGTTACGGATGATCAAGGTACTCTCACAGAGGTAAATGCTGCTGCTTGTCAATTATTTGGTTTATCCCACACAGCACTAATTGGGCGAATTTTAGCTGATTTTACAGATGCTGAGTTCAAATTTAGCGTTGAAGCTGAAAATCAACAGACTGGAAAACTTAATTTGTTGCGTCCTGATGGCAATTGGAGAGAGGTGGAATACACCTTAACCCCGAATGTTATTCCCCAGCGTCATCTGATGATTTTACGCGATATTACTGACCGCAAAGAAGCCGCAGAAGATGAATTATGGTGTCAGCGCCAATGGGTTGAGTTGTTTTCGGAAGTGACTCTAAAAATTCGTCAATCTTTGCAATTAAAAGAAATTCTGCGGGCTACAGTTACAGAAGTTCAGCGCATACTGCAAGCAGATCGGGTACTAATTTACCAAGTTTTAGCGGATGGTACGGGTAAAGCTATTAGCGAAGCCGTTTTACCAGATTATCCTGCCATTTTAGACTTAGAGTTTCCCGAAGAAGTGTTTCCTCAAGAGTATCAGCAACTATATGCCCAGGGACGGGTGCGAGCGATCGCTGATGTTCATCATCCCGATAATGGATTAGCACAGTGTTTGATTGAGTTTATCGACCAATTCGAGATTAAATCCAAGCTGATT
>JBBSOP010000375.1:0-5346 GCA_038259655.1 Chroococcales cyanobacterium | reverse complement strand
CCCATATTCAGCATCATGTCTTATGCAGCCATTGCTTTTGCCATCTGCCGACAGGAATCGGCGCAACGGCGACAAGATTGGGCGCAACGTTTGCAGTGATCGCTGTTATGTTTTTCGCACTCAGTCGCACAGCGATCGCAAGCTTCAGCGCAGATACTACACATCTGACCGTGGAGGTCTGAATTACGGGACATGAAACGGGCGCATAGCGCACAGGTATCAGCACAGTCCCGACATAGCTTGATACAATTTGCCATCATCTGCACCATGTCACTGCTCAAACAGGCATCAGCACAGCGTTCACAGTCACGCAGGCATTCTAAACAAGCTTGAATACAAGTTTCCAAGATTGATTCGTGAGTTGTAGTCATAATTTTCTTCCTAGCTAAACGAATGAATTGATCACGAAGCTGTAGTTATGCTTCTAACAGTCCACGCTAGGTAATTGTTGGCATCAGGGCATCTACCTAATGACACGATACTAATTTATTCCTAATGATAATCCTAAATTTCATGCCGATTTCATTTAGGTATGTAGCCAACTTTAGCTAACAAGTTATAAAAAATCATGCAGATTTTATTTGTCCCTGATTTCATCTGGATTTCATTTGTACTTTATACAATGTAAATTATAAACATGCTCCTCATGTTTACATCCCACCAGGCTTTTTAGTTTTGCTACTTTTAAGCATAACTAATAAGTCTGATTTCTTATTGCTGAATCGGTGCTAATTTTGTGGCAGTTTACTAAAAATTAAAATAGGCAAAGAACAAACCGACTATCCAAAATTATAATTTCGTTTTCTTCATATAAATTAATGCTTTTTATCCCTTATGCTTTACAACTTTAATTTTGTGAAGCTGATTATTTCATCTTAATTTCACTATGATTTGTCATGCTAGTAGATAGAGGTATGCTACCTCTACAGCAACAACATCACTGACAATTTAAACCTAATAAGAGCAAGCTAGCTGCCTAGCTATCCTGATTAGCGATTGTATTAAGAGGGGGTAATTAAATATGGCTTTTCCAGCTTTGGATGAATTTATTAAGAGTAGATTCAATCACAAAAAATGAACTTGCAATTTAGCTAACGTATTTAAGTATTTTAGAGGTAAACATGAAGAATACATTGATCTACGCTGCTGTATTAATTCTGAGCATTACATCTGTCATTGCTCCTAGCTATGCAAGTGCTAAAACAGATAATGGTAGAGTTCCCCATATTGATGGAAATGCACAATTCCCTTCCACACGCTGGGGAATTGGGGGAACTTTTAGACATACTTTTCGGTTGCACGTTCCTCAAAATAGTAAAGCTGTTACCCAACTACTTATTAAAATTCCAGACAATGTAACTATAAGTAGTGGCATTAAAAATATTGATGTTGTGGATGAAAATGAACATAAAATTAACACTAATGTATCTGTTAATGGTAAAAAAATACTACTAGCTTTTACCAAACCAATTGCTCCTAACACTAAGTTTGATATTGACCTTAACAAGATAAAAAGACAAAATCTAGGTAATGGTTCTGTCTACAGTTTTTCGGTTAAAGAGGTTGGAATTGATGCAGAAATTCCTATAGGTGTAGCTTGGTTTCGTACTTATTAATCCAACTTTTTTATTAGCAACTTGCTTCAGAGAGTTATTTACGTTGCAGTGCGAAAAAAAGCACTATAATCTCACTGACAGTACCTGCAAGCATTCCATACGCTGCTGAAGTTGCTCCACTATGTCTAGTAAAAATTAAACTTCCACATACTAACAGGGTGAAAGCTGCGGCAACTAATGTTGCAATATTTATGAACCAGTTTTTTGCCCGGTGAATAAGCAAACCTTGAAACGTATTTTGTAGTGCTAGGAGTAAAGGGAAAAATGAGAGAATTTGTACAACTGGACGAGATGCTTTGACAAGAGAAAGATTATTTCCTAAAAACTGGCCAAGTAATAATAATCCTTTGTCAGTAAACCCAATAAAAAAGGGTATCAAAGTGAAACCCAACCCCACAATAATTACAAAAGTAGTAAGTGTCCGCCTAGAAGTTTCTTCATAAGTAGAAATTACCACTTGTTGAATCATACGTGTACCGTTAGCAATTGAAAGAATTAGCCCCCAGGCAGCCGGCCATACAGCAAGTGCTAGGCTGCCATCGAATGAACGAGCAATCAGACTTAAGAGTATCGCCCTTGCACCCCAAACAATAA
Organism: Chroococcales cyanobacterium; assembly: GCA_038259655.1. Lineage (GTDB taxonomy): Bacteria > Cyanobacteriota > Cyanobacteriia > Cyanobacteriales > Nostocaceae > Halotia. Next base: position 3,136 of record JBBSOP010000375.1, on the reverse strand, counting down.
GCATTGTTGAGGCTAGAGGAAGGTAATAAAAGGTAACTCCAGCAAAAGTTTTAGGCAGTTTAAGTTTTTTAGTTTCAGAATCTGCTTGCTGGTTAAGAATAGAAATAACGCCAAGACGCAAACAAAACCATGTAACCAGTACTGCTTCAATAAATACGGCTCCCATCATGGTGATACCTGCAAGGAGCGCCCCGTCACTTCTGAGATTGACTCCGACTACCAGCGCCACAATTACCCAAGTTAATCGCGCCACACCTGCCCATCCGACAGCTACGCTCTTTTGAGCGCGGATTAGCAGTCCTTGAAAAAATCGTCGCCAAGCAATCACGAAAGGCCACAAAAACATCAATATAAAAGTAGTTCTCCCTTGCGCTGCAATCAATGGACTAACACCAAATACCTTTAAAAGAAGCCAGTTGTATAAAGGCTCCCAAGTGAGTAAAAGAAAAATACCACTCAGAACAAGTCCTGCAATTATTGTCAATTGCCAAAGTGCGCGCCGAGATTTGGTTTGCCCACCCAGAGCAGTTGAGGCATGAAGAATCATGATGATGGGGCTTTCCAGAAATATAGCAACTCCCTTGACTACCCCAACTCCAGCTAATGTTGCTTGGGGAAAGGCTAGGCGACTAAGTGCAGCAGTCTGAAGCGGATCGCCGAGAGTCATTGCCACATCAGTCAAAGAAAGAGGGATGAACTGGGCAAGTAAAGTCAATAGCGATCGCCCTGAAGTTGTTTTATTACTTTCTTGTTGCTGCTGGGGTGGAGTATTCATGATTTTTTCAGCACTAATTATGATTAAAAATACACAGGAGTTAATGAAGCGATCGCCTGATCAAGATGCTCCCCCTCGCTTAGTACAAAACCGTAATGATCAAGCCAATTGGCATCGTACACAGTTTCAAGATAGCGATCGCCTCGATCTGGATTGATCATCAGAATCCGCGCACCAGTACCAAGAGAGCGCGCTAGATGCAAGCCACCAGCCACAATTGCCCCTGTGGAAGCACCCAGAAGTAATCCTTCACGACGTGCAAGTGTATGGCACACTGAGTAAGCAAGTGCCTCCGGTATCACGTAAGCACGATTAAGCAACGATAGATCTAGATTAGGTGGAAAGAACGATAATCCTACGCCAGTCATCTTGTATGGTTTTGCTGGTGTTCCCATAATGACTGAGCCTTCAACATCAACGCCAACAATACGTACTCCTGGAAATCGCGGCCGAAGATAACGAGCTATTCCCATTATTTGTCCTGCCGTGCTAACACCAACTACTACAGCGTCAAGTTCACCAGCAAAGTGAGCTTCAATTTCCCGGGCGGTGTAGTATGAATGTGCCTCAGCATTGAGAGGATTCAAATGTTGACATGGATACCAAGCATGAGGAATAGTTGCAGCAAGCTCACGCGCTCGTTTCATTCTTGCTTTCTGCATCGAGCCTGATTCGTCTGCCTCATCTAGCGGTACATCCACAAGTTCTGCACCGTATGCTTTCAGCATTCGTCTAAACGGTGGAGCCGTTTTTGCATCGACGACAATAATCACTCGATACCCTCGGACTGCTCCTACCATCGCCAAACCAACGCCGAAATTACCTGAGCTTGACTCGATAATCGTACCACCAGGCACAAGCAGCCCTTCTTCCTCTGCACGGGTGACGAGGTAAACTGCATTTTTTTCTTTAATAGATCCTCCGGGATTGCAGCTCTCTAATTTCAAAAAGCATTCCGAGGTAAGACACACAGGGGAAATATTTCTCAGTTTTACAATTGGTACATTTCCTATTGCTTGAGTAACATCAGTAGCAGTAATCTTTTTCCATTTACTATGATTGTTCCATTGATAGTTAGAAATGTGATCGAATGATGAAGATTTTGCAAGCTGATTCATATTTACCATCCTCGAAAATCAGAAAGTAGTTGAAATTAAGATAAATGCCTGAACTTACTCATTAAATCGGGTTTTTGTTTGCAATATTGCTACTACATTGTTTGATTGACAGTAAAAATTTTAGTGAAGATTACTCGTATAGTTCAGCACTGTCTAAATTTGTCAGGACTTACGCAATAACTCTGTGAAACCCTCTTGACTTCTCTGCGAGACGCTGCGCGTAGCTTGCTTCCCCGTAGGAGTACGTGTCCTTCGTGTTCTTTGTGGTAGCCTACGGCAAGCCGCTTGAGCGTCTACGTTTTTTCATAATTTTGCGTAAGTCCTATTTGTTTTAAGTTGACTAAAAGTAAATATTAATTAGGTTTTATAGATAACTACTTGAGTAAGTTTTTAATTGCTATCCACAAAAATATCGATGTGCATTATGGAATTGATGGATATTTTTATCTTGAAGTAGAAAAATGAAATTAAGATGAAATTTTTGTATACCCTCAATAATTCGGGTTAGGCGGTTATTGCGGTATCCACGAGCAGCCAAATGAATTAGAAGAAGATTTATCACGCAGAATACTGCCCAAAGAGGGAATATCTCCAATTTGAGAAATGCGATCGCGCATATACTCAAAAAAGCTGATACCTAACTTGCAAGTAGTAGCAAAAAGGATCTAATGCAATCACTTTCTCATCGTGTCGTACTTGTTACCGGGTCAACATCAGGAATTGGTATTACCATTGCAAAACGCCTTGCTATGGCAGGAATGACTATTGCACTTCATTCAAAATCTTCAGTAGAAGTAGGAACAGCCCTTGCGGATGAATTAGGAAATGCCAGCTACACTCAAGCTGATCTTGCTAACGAAGTTGAGACTCGCAACCTTATTCATCAAGTGATTAACCATCATGGTCGCCTTGATGCCATTATCAATAATGCCGGCATCAACGAAGTCATTCCCCATGCCAATCTTAAACAAGCAACACCAGAAATTTGGGAAAAGCTATACAGAGTTAATGTTATTGCACCTTGGATATTGATTAGCGAGGCAGAGTCTGCACTGCGCGAAAGTGCTACAGAGGAACATCCAAGTTGCATTATTAATATCAGTTCTCATGCTGGTGTTCGTCCCAAAGGGGCATCTATCCCTTATGTGTAACGACCTGCAATACTAATCGCTCAAACCTGCAATCAAGACATTTTCAAACCAGGATTAACTGCAACTATAATTACGCTTCAGCCAGGATTAAT
>JBBSOP010000374.1:0-5348 GCA_038259655.1 Chroococcales cyanobacterium | reverse complement strand
CTCAATTTTTCTATACATTTTTTATACTGATGTTAGGGTTTTGAGCCATTTTACCTGATTTTCTTGCACTTTTACCCAACCTATAGACCTCAACTAATATTTCTACAAGGGTTTCAGCTTTAATCAGCAAGCCCTAAGTAGCTGAGTTCAGGCTAAATTGAGGACTGCTACGGATAAGTTAAAATTATTATTAATTCTCAGTTTGCTGACCCTGTAATTATGACCATGCACAATTCCGTGGAATTTCAAGACGCTTTTGATGTCATTGTCGTCGGTGCAGGTCACTCCGGTTGCGAAGCAGCCCTCGCGTCTGCCCGTCTCGGCTGTCGGACTCTGCTATTGACCCTCAACTTGGATAAAATTGCTTGGCAACCGTGTAATCCAGCAGTAGGTGGCCCTGCTAAATCACAGTTGACCCACGAAGTAGACGCACTCGGTGGGGAAATTGGCAAAGTAGCAGACCGTACATACCTGCAAAAGCGTATCCTCAACTCTTCACGGGGACCTGCGGTTTGGGCATTACGCGCCCAAACTGATAAGCGCGAATATGCAGCGGTGATGAAGCATATTGTCGAGAATCAAGAAAATTTAATCATCCGTGAGGGGATGGCTACAGACTTGGTGTTGGGTGCTAATGATGAAGTCATTGGCGTTGCAACTTACTTTGGTGTAGCTTTTCAGTGTCAAGCAGTTATTTTGACAACAGGTACTTTCTTGGGCGGAAAGATCTGGGTTGGTAATAAATCCATGCCAGCGGGACGGGCTGGAGAATTTGCTGCGGAAGGCTTAACGCAAACTTTGAATCGCTTGGGCTTTGAAACCGGACGCTTAAAAACTGGGACTCCAGCGCGGGTAGACAAGCGATCGGTGGATTATAGTAAAATGACTATCCAGCCAGGGGATGAAGAAACACGCTGGTTTAGCTTTGACCCCCAAGCCTGGGTGGAACGAGAACAAATACCCTGCTACATTACCCGCACGACTCCTGAAACCCATCGACTGATTCGAGAAAATTTACACCTGTCGCCAGTTTATGGCGGTTGGGTAGAAGCAAAAGGGCCTCGTTATTGCCCCAGTATTGAAGATAAAATTGTGCGCTTTGCTGACAAAGAAAGCCATCAATTATTTATTGAACCAGAAGGGCGGGATATTCCAGAGCTATATATTCAAGGTTTTTCTACAGGCTTGCCAGAAAGTCTGCAACTGCAAATGTTGCGGAGTCTGCCGGGTTTAGAGCAATGTTTTATGTTGCGTCCAGCTTATGCTGTGGAATATGACTACATCCCCGCAACACAGTGTTATCCCACACTGATGACAAAAAAAATTGCCGGTTTGTTTTGTGCAGGTCAAATTAACGGCACTACAGGTTATGAAGAAGCCGCAGCCCAAGGGATAGTGGCAGGAATCAACGCCGCGCGGTTGGTGCGGGGTGAGGAAATGATTATTTTCTCCCGTGAGCAAAGTTACATTGGGACACTGGTAGATGATTTGTGTACTAAGGACTTGCGTGAACCTTACCGAATGCTCACTAGTCGGTCTGAATATCGCTTATTATTGCGTTCTGATAATGCTGATCAACGCCTAACACCTCTGGGGCGGGAAATTGGCTTGATTGACGATCGCCGCTGGGAATTGTTTACCCAAAAACAGCTACAAATTATTACCGAAAAAGAAAGACTACATACCACACGGGTCAAAGAATATGATGAAATTGGGCAAGAGATCGCTTCTGTTTCCCAACAAGCAATTAAAGGTTCTATTACCCTCGCTGAATTACTCCGCCGTCCGGGATTTCATTACGTTGATCTCGACAGTTACGGACTAGGAAACCCCAACCTCAAATTAGCCGAGAAACAAGGCGCAGAAATTGACATCAAATATTCTGGCTATCTGGCTAGGCAACAAAATCAAATTGAACAGATTGCCCGTCAAGCACAACGCCAGTTACCTGCGGATTTGGATTACACAACAATTGATACCCTCTCTAAAGAAGCAAGGGAAAAGCTAAACAAGGTAAAACCGCTGACCATCGGGCAAGCAGCACGTATTGGCGGAGTGAATCCAGCTGATATCAATGCTTTATTAATATATTTAGAATTGCGTAGAAACCAGCCCCAATCAGTGTTTACAGCTTTAACTTAACTTCAACTTCGTGAAGGGTGAGTATAGTAGAGAAGAAGAGATTTAGTATGATAGATGACACGAATTAAGTAGTGGCATTATCAGCAGTCTCCGAAGTCAAGTTGAACTTAATACTACCAAGCAATCAACTCGTCTAGTTTAGATGAGTGATTGAATATACCTACAAAAATAAAATCCTAATTCCCAGGCAGTAGGGGCGGTGTGTCCCATACTGGCAGCCATAAACCAAAATGCGTATGTTACAAGCAACCAGTACCCATCTTATTATTCCAGAACCATCAGAAGACTTGCTCGCCAACGAGCCTTGGTCGATAGAACTCTATGCTGATGGCTTGATGGATGAACTCTTTGCCGATATTGACGAAATTTTGGATGCTAATGTGAGTCTGCCTTCTCAAAATGTCAGGCATGGTAGTCGCACACCACGTCGTTCCCCACAAGAAACTACCACCCGTGATTGGTTCTATCAGTCAGGGAACTATTCCAGACCAATAACTACAGAATATGAGACAGTTAATGTACCGCAGATTGTCTTACCTAGTACACTTACCCAAGTTAGGAACAAGCAAGGTCAGGTTGTAGTTGATAATCCTGGCGTGAGAGCAATTAGTACTAGACGTGAGCAAACCAGACGTGGGCTGAGAAAACTGCTGATTTTGGGTGCAACTATAGGCGTAGCGATCGCAGGTACAATTTACCTGTTCCAGTCTGGAATATTACTGCTTCTCACTTCCAAGTTGACACAGCCACAGACTCTTTATCTGCCTCAGACGCAACGCACTACAAAAGTAGATGTTGAAGCAGAGTTGGTCGATTATATGCTGGGATCACTGGCAATTATTGATAAGCAAGATGCCACAAATAATCAACAATCTGTTCGTTCAGGACTCAATAATCGTTCTAATACCATTGCTTTCGCTAACAATCAGCCAATAGGAAATCTACCACCTCCTTTAGCTGCTAACAATACATCACCTACTCCTAACCGTTCTGCCAACGTTGTTGAGCGTATTTACGTTCCTGTTTATCAAGCGCCATCGCCTATGCGCTACGCGCCCCCAGCTATTCCTGGCGCTCCCACACTTTTACCACCAGTTGCAACTAATTCCAAGACATCTCAACCTGATGTCGTGAAAACTGCCCTGAATACAGTTAAGCAAGCAGCTAAACCCGTGGGTGTTAACATGCTAGCTGCTGTACGGGGAGAACTTAAACCTTTATCTGTAAGAACTGCACCCATCACTGTAAAGCAGTCGCCTAATCCTCTACCTGCATTACCAGTTGTTCCATTTAGTACAGCAATACCAACATTACCTGCACCTATCCAATCTGCACCCACCCAACAGCAAGTATATCTACCCACTACTATTGCGCCGACTCCTAGCCACACCTTAGAAGGATTACTAGAATTAGGTAACAAATCTGCTGCTTTATTTCAGGTTGACGGTGTGACTCGTCGCATCAACATCGGAGAAAGTATTGGTTCGAGTGGCTGGACACTAGTTGATGTCAGCAAGGGTGAAGCGATAGTTCGCCGTAACGGTGAAGTACGATCAATTTATGCCGGTCAGAAGTTATAAAATTTGCGGTACAAGCTGTATGAAAGTACAATCATTGTCCTTTTTATTGTAGATTTAGCGGTAACTCAAAAAATAGGGCAATGAAATAAACATCGGCTAATAAATAATAATACCCTTTATGGATAACGATTTATTGGCTTTTTTTGCAGGTGTTGGTTTACTTATCCTCTATCTTGTTTTCTCTGCGTTAACTGAAATGGGAACAAAACTTCCCTGGAAAAAATAAACTCATTTAAGCGTTATCAATAGTTTTTCTTTATAGAAAATTCTCATTTTGTATGGTTTAGCAGGAAAGTTGATAATCAAAACTTATTGATTTTTGACCTTTTTTTTCATAAATTGCTTAGTGGGCGTAGGTTTTTACGCGATCGCCACTAATCACGCTACTTTATGCACATTTTCTTTATATCTAGATATAATGCAAGCAAGTACTTACATTTATGAGGACTTGCTTGATTATCATAGCTAATTTAGCGTCTAAAACTGCACAAACTCATGCAAGATTGATGCTGTAAATACTCAGGAATAAAGTAATTAATGTTACGTATAAACTTGTATAAGGTATTAGCACCCTACTAATCAATCCAAACTATTTCTTTACTTGCGTAAATTACAAAGTTTTTACACCCCCATTCAGGTTTGCAAATTGTAAATCTAAAAGAATCGCTGAGAAAGCTTTATATAAAAGATCTCTCAACAAAGAATAGATTGCCAAATCTAATAGATAAGAAAACGAAAATGCCTCATTCTGAGTTCCCCGAATCCTTGGCTCCTGTTGAAACAGAACAATCTGCTGTTAATGATTTCAGTCAGGTTGAAAAACAAGATCTACTACCGAAGTCAGAGCAATCACCTAAGCCACCCCAAAAACGCCGTTGGCCGCTAATCTTAGGAATCACACTGTTAATTATAGGCAGTGGCGGTCTTGCTTGGCGTTGGAGGCAAAGTAGTTTGGCTGGCAATGCACCCCCAGGCGCTGGTCAACCAATGGCAATTCCTGTCAAACTAGCCACTGTAGAGACTGGAACCATTCAAGATAGTTCTGAATTTATTGGTACTTTAGAAGCTCCACGCTCAGTAGCACTAAAGCCACAGATTGATGGACGAGTTACCCAGATTTTATTTAGAGAAGGCGATCGCGTGCAACAAGGGCAAGTTGTAATTCGCCTACAAAGTGACGATGCCCAAGCCCAGTTATTACAAGCTAAAGCCTCAGTAGAACAAGCCCAAGCCCGTCTTGCTGAACTCAAAGCAGGTACGCGACAAGAAGAAATTGCCCAAGCCAGAGCGCAATTTAATCAAGCCCAAGCCCGCCTGACAAATGCCCAATCGGGAGCGCAACCAGAAGAAATTGCTCAAGCCCAAGCTCAAATCGAATCAGCAAAATCCGAATTAGAACTAGCACAGTCACGCGCCAAGCGATACGAACAACTCAGAAAAGAGGGCGCAGTTTCCCAAGACGACTTAGAGGGATATCTCAAAGAAAAGCGCAGTGCAGAATCTGCACTAGTTGTCGCCCAGCGACGTTTAGAACAACTCCGCAAAAGCAGAGGCTCTGATATTAGTGAGCTAACTGGTGGTTTGGAAAAACAAAAACAAAATTTAAGGCAATTAGTGAATGGCCCT